>VBOZ01000016.1:14452-63622 GCA_005893305.1 Candidatus Eisenbacteria bacterium
TAGCCGCGATCGAGCAGGTCATCAACGAGAGTGGAATCGCCTCCGCCGACATCGATCACAGGGGCGCTCTTATCCAAGCCGGCCGATTCGATCAACTGGACCGAATAATCGAGATGGGGTCGGTACCAGCTGGGCTTTCGACCCTCACTGTAGACGCGTTCCCAGTGGTCCCTTTGATCCATTCGAACCCCCTGGATGGCGGAGCATGGCGCGCTGGCCGTCGGCATCGTGCGGCCGGCCGAGGGGCCGACACCTGCTCATGACTCCGCGACGTATTCCTTGAGACGGACGTCGATGCGGCAGATGTGATCGATCAGCCACTTGTCTACGCTGTCCACGAGATCGCGAGCGTCGGCGCGGACGAAGCCGCTCGCCGTGTAGCGTTGCTGAAATCCGGAGAGAACTTCCACGAATCTCGCGTGCGCCTTCTTATTCCCCTCTGCCACAGGGCAGCTGTATTTGTCCATGCACCTCTCCTCGAAACCGAAGTGGGTGCGAACGTAGAGCTCCAGTGACTCCAGCATCCCGCCGTACACCTTCTCTCCCGCCCCCTCGTCAAGGGCGGCCCGGAAGTCCTCGGCCATCTTGAAGATCATCTTGTGCTGATCGTCGATGTGATCAATGCCGGTGGCGTACTGGTCGGACCACTTCATCGTGGACTCCTCGCCAGAAGCGCGGCGCGGGGGTCTCCCACAACGGTCCGTGCCTCAGCGCTCAGGCCAGCCTCCCGCAGGCGAGCCGCGGCACGCTCCGCGATCTCCTTGTGGTACTTCTCTTGCTCCGCCATCAGCCGACCAATCGCATCCGCTGCCGCGGGTTCATCGGCTCCGACGAAGATGGGCGAAGCGGCCGAGAGGACGAGGAACTTCGTCGCCTTCGGCCACGCCGTTCCGGTTACGTGCCCGATGACCGCATCGGAATGTGGTGAGTCGTCGATGCCTATGAGGACTTTCATTACCTGACCCCTCCGTCAGCGGGAATCGTATCGCTACCCCGCACCCAGCAAAATGCTACCGTCGACTGCCTAGGCTAACACACTGTCTGAGCGAAGCTTAGCACGATTTCGGGCAACCCCATGCTCGATTCCATCCGGCCAACGACGAGATCGCGCAGGATCGCATTGAATTCGACCGATAGAGAGTCTCTGTACCGGAGCGGGCTCGGCCAAGACCGGGAACCGGGGAGGGACTCTCATCGGATCGGAGCCAAAGAGCGGCGGGGGCCGGGAAGCGTCGGCGCGAGGGTATACCCTCGTCGCGGCCCTAACCTTGGCCGTATTTGCGACGTCCGTGGCCGTGACGTTCCCGCCATCCCCTCGATTCCTTCCAACGGAACAGGCGGACCTCGGACGCGTGACGTGGGGGCCGCCGCGGCGCGGGGACACCCTGAGCCGGGGAGCGCCCTTCTCCCAGGTCCTCGATTCCCGGGGATTCGATTCCGATCAGGTACGGGAGATTACGCGCCTCCTCTGGGCCTACCGCAGCCCCCAGGCGCTCCGCCCGGGCACGACCCTCCTCTTCTCGGCCGGGGCGGATAGCCTTCCGGACCGAATCCGCATCCAGCTGAACCCTGATTCCCTGCTCCATTTCGTCCGCGCGGATTCCCTCTGGACGACACGCGTCGAGTTGGTTCCCTTCGTCATGGATACGGTGCGGATTTCCGGCGCCATCGAATCGAGTCTGTGGTCGGCCCGCCTCAGCGGGGACCTGGATCGGTTCGGGAGGAAGGACTTTGAGGATCTGGTCTACGACATCGCGGACGTATTTGCCTGGAAGGTGGACTTCACGCGGGACCTGAGGCGCGGCGACGCGGTGCGCTTGGTCCTGGAGCGAAAGGTGCGGCCAGACGGTTCCATCCGAAGCCGCCACTTTCTGGCGATCGAGCTACGCAATGGCGACCGCGTCCTGCGGGCCATTCCGCAGCCGACGCCCGGCGGGCGCTACGCGTACTTCGACGAGGAAGGTCGCTCTCTCCGGGGAGCCTTCCTGCGCTATCCGGTGCCGTACCGCATCACCAGCCATTTCACGACTCGCCGTTTTCATCCCATACTCAAACTGTGGCGGGCGCACGAGGGCATCGACTACGGCGCGCCAGCCGGGGCGCCGGTGGAAGCCACCGCATCCGGGATCGTCACGCGGGCCGGATTCATGGGCGCGTATGGTCGCCTTGTCGAGCTACGCCACCCCGGGGAGATCCGCACGCGCTACGCGCACCTGAGCTCCATCGCGCCGGACGTCCGGCCCGGCGCGCGGGTGGAGCAGGGCCAGATCATCGGGCGGGTTGGGTCGTCCGGCCTCGCCACGGGACCGCACCTTCACTATGAGTTCCTGAAGAACGGAAGGCATCGGGATCCCCTCACGGTCGAAATGCCGGGCGCCCCGTCGATCGCCGCATCGCAACTGGAGGATTTTCGCCGGGATCGTGACGCGGCGCTTGCCCTGCTTTACGGCGTCCCGATTTCCGAAGCCGTCCAGATCTCCCTCGCGAGCGGGCCGGTCCGGAGCACGACGAGGTAGCTGCCGAGACCTCCCAAAGGGGATGTACCAAGGGGGCGCGACCCCCCACAAATCGCGCCCCCCGTCCTCTGCCTTCCAGCGAGGCTACCGAAGAATCGCCGTCCTCTGCACCGTCTCCTTCCCGCCGGGCAACGTCACCCGGTAGAAGTAGATTCCGCTGGGGACGCGGCGGCCGTCAGCCCGCCTGCCATCCCAGCTGATGCCGTAGCTTCCGGCCGGCTGATCCTCCTCGAACCGGTGCACCAATCGGCCGGCGACGTCGTAGACACGCACGACGACATGCCCGCCCTGCTCCATGGCATATCGCATGACCGCCACGCCGTCGACCGGGTCGGGTATCACAACCTTCCCCGAGCCGGCGGTGCCCGCGGGCACCGCGCCCGTGAGGTGCGCCGTTGTCGAATTCGTCGTGATCACCCGGAGCGTGTACGGCATTGGCGAGCTGCCCCAGTTCATGACCGCGAAGCCGTAGCTCCCCGGGGTGGTCGGTATCGCTTGGAGGGCGCCCGTCGGGAGTAGATTCGGAGCGTCCCCGAGCAGCGCCCCGGCCGGATCGAGGATCTTGAGCTCGCGACTGCCCAACGTTTCCTCCGGAACCTCGAGCACTCCCTCGATCAGCTGCTGCTTCTCCGTGGTGCTGACATGCTCCACCGCCATCCCAGGAGCCCCGGCGACTCCCGAAGGCGCGGTTCCGGTAAAGGTAATCGTGGTCTCGGTCGGATTCGCGCTGCCCTGGGTGCTCCCGGCGATGAGTAAGCCGTCCACGTAGATGATGTCCCGGGCCAGGCCGTTCGCTGGGCCGATGTCGTTCAGGACATTGAGCCGGAAGGTGTGCGTTCCCGAGCTTGTCGGGAAGGCTACGTACTCCCCGAACGTGAGGTCGTTCTTCCCGGTTCCGTCCGGATGTGCGGGATCGGATGGCGGGCGGTAGAAAGTCACCTTCCCCTTCGATGCCCCGTCGATCTTCACTTCGGCGTCCCCGCCGCGCGGGCCGCGCGCGATCAGGAGATCCACCTCGGTTCCGGTGTAGCGAAATTCCAGGTACGCCTTCGAGCTCTGTTTCGCGCCTACGTTCCGGCAGTAGTGGCCGTCCGTGGCGCGGGCATCGGTCATGTCGTGCCATCCACCCGACTGGCTCAGACTGGCGCTGTTGCAGTCGATCTCCGTCATCGGCCCCTGACCGCCGCCGCCGAGCGGACGATTCGCGCCCTTGGTGTAGAAACAGATGGCCGCGGTGGACGGCGGATCCACGCCGTCGATGGTGTCCGCCGCATAGATGATGTTCGGGAAGCCATCATTGTCGACGGTCAGGGAGGAATACTCCGCCAACTCGCGCGTGCCGCTCGGGCAGCCCAATCCGCGAAGGCAGACTTGCCCCCTGTGAACGACACCTCCGCCCTGCTTGCTCGCGATGTCGAGGTACACGCTCGGCGTGGTCGAGAGGGCGTTGTCGACCTGCGCGTAGACGAGCTTCCACGGCACCTGGGCAGTCTCGAAGTCCGGCGTATCGGGATCGCCCTGCACGTCCGTGGCGTACCAGATCACCCCGACCTTCCCCGGGGCGCCGCCATGAATCCACGGAAGCACGCACGTCCGCGTGAACTCGAATCCGGCAACTCGGGGCGCGTTGAGCGGGACGGGCTTCGTCCAGCTGGCGGGAAGGGTGGGGTTCGCTCCGGCCGGGCAGCTCACGAGGTAGATGTTGTGCCGGTCGGAGAACACGATGTGGATGTTGTCCCCGCGATCCACGGCCATGATCGGGAACCGGTTACTCGTCGTGAGATCTCCCGCGCCGTGGAAAATCAGACCCGTGTCGAACGTGTTTGGCGTGAAGACCGGCACGTCCATCGTGCCTACCGGGATGTTCGCCGGAGCGCTCGAAGGATACTTGGGCGTGCGCCAGACGTAGAGATCGTGCCTGTCCCTGCTGACGAAGGTGCCTAGCAGCGTTCCGTTGCTTTGGATCACGCTGTTGCCCCCGACATCGTCCCCAGCGCTGCTGAGCGGATCCCGCACGAATGAGCCCTTCGGCCACGTCGCCCCACCGTCGTCCGACTGGGCGACATAGACATCGAACTGGCCCGCCTGGAGCTGGGCAGCCTTACGAAGGCTCATGTAGACGGTCTTCTCGCCGCGCGCGACATTCCACTGCCGGTCGAGCTGCGCGGTCGTGAATGGGAACGGGGTCCAGTGATCGCCTCTGTCCTGCGAGACCGACATGGTGGCGGAGCCGAGCCAGAGGCTCGTCACATAGACACGTCCCGTGGACTGGATCCCAGGGGACACGCCGGGCACCGGCGGAACGACGAAGAACGGATCCCCCAGAGCGATGTCATCGTCACCGCCCCCCACGCCGCCTTCCGGCGGCGGATTCGGCGTCGGAGTCGGATTCTGGGTGCCGTCCGGCTGGCCCAGGAAACGGAAGGACGTGCCGCCGTCGTCCGAGCGCCAGAAGTCCACGCCCCCTGGGATGCCACGGATGGCCCCGATGTAGATCGTCCCGAAGCGGTCGATTTCGATCTCGGGCTCGACATCCTGGTCGATGAAGACTTGACTACGCTCTTGATCGGGGAGTTTCACCTCGGGTCTGAAGCCGAAATCGAAGCGCGTGTAGGTCGCCGTCCGGAACTGGTTCGGGGGCTCGGCCGGAACCGTGACGAGGTCGGCCTTCGCGGTGTAGGACTCGTTGACCGCACGGTAAACGAGCACGGACACACGATAGACAACGGCGGGGTCGGCGGCGAACGTGACCTGCTCGGCGTTACCGACGGCCTGACCGTCCACGGCGATCTCCGCGTTGGTCGCGTTATTGAAGACATGGAGATCGAGGTCGTTGAGGGGATTGGTCCAATCGATCCGCACCGTCACCTTGTGAATCGATGGGTCGGTGCCCGACAAAGTGAGCAGGTAGATGTCGCAGGTCGAGTTGGAGCAGTCGGCGGCGACCGGGTTGCTACTCGATCCCGTGAAGGGACCGCCGGTCCACGCCAATGACGGCGTGGCCGTCGACATGGTGCCGCTCGACGGCGTCGCGGCTTGGGACAACGGTGTAAGAACGAGAAGCAACAGAAGCGCAACAAGAAGGATAGGGACATGCTGCCGCGTCCGCATCGGGACCTCCGTTGCAGAGGGTTTTCCTGTCGAATTCAATTGGCCGCCGACCGGCGACTTCTGGGAGTGGAGCGTAAATTTTAATGAGGAGACCGCCTACGGGGCTATCGGCGTACTTCTGAAAATTGTGTCGGGATCTGGCCTACGCGGTGTGGGGGGATACCCGGTCAGTGCATGTAGTGCGCGTCCATCTGGCCCGCGCGGATCGCCACCTTGAGCCGGTTCGTCGCGGGTGGGATGGGGCAGTTGTAGTGCTCCGAATAGGCGCACGCTGGGTCGTAGCAGAGGTTGAAGTCGAGTACGTAGAGGCCGTCGGGCCGCAGCTGGGCATCGAGATAACGCCCCACGCTGTAGGTCTCCTTGCCGGTCGTCGCGTCCGTGAAGAACAGACTGAAATCCTTCTCCCCCACCCCTGGCTCGAGGAGCCGCGTCGCCTCGAGGCGGCACGGCGTGCCCCCCACCTTGAAGTCGAACCACCCCACCCGGACGGCGCGTCTCTGGTTGCCTCGGGTCGAGAGGATGATGGTCGTATCGGGCTTCGGATTCGGCGTGAGCGCCGCGACGATGTGGTAGGAAAGATCGGGCGGGAAGAACTTCATGCCCTTGTAAAGCTTGTACCGTGGGCTCTGCGGATCGAACACGATGATCGCCGGGAAGCGTTGGTGCGAGAGCCGGAGTGTGAAACGCCCCACGCTGATGGTGCTCGCCGGGAGTGTCGCGGAGGACATCTCGGCGTCCTTGACCTTGAAGCTCGCCCCGCGGGCGAGAGTCTCGACGCGGAACGAATCCCCCACGACGGTCGCTCGTAGATGGCGCGGCTTGACGCCCGGATCTTCGATCCGCACGTCGTTACCGGACGCGCTGCCCACCGTGAGCGACGTGCTGCTCCCAAAATCGCGCCGCTGGACGGTGGCCAGGTAGGAGGTCGGCGCGCTCTTCAACCAGTCCTCGGTATCGGCGCGGTCCTTGGCATAGGATTGGAGCAGCGTGTCGGCCTCGGCAGCGCTCATGGCCTTTGAGCCGGCGCGCGTCGCGTCGCTTCCGCCCCCCGAGCAGCCTGCAAGCAGGCCGGCGAGCAGAAGTGCCGCAGGCGGAGCGGCGCGAGACATGCGGCGCAGGTAATCATGTATGGTCATCCAATCACTCCTCCGAGAGGCTGTCGCGGCCGTCGAAGGAGAACTCGAGGTCGGAGCGGAATCGCTAGGAGCAAAGCGCGAGCGGAGCAAGGACCACTACCGAATCTCGAGCGACGCGATCTTGTCGCCGCCGAGCTCGAAGATGTGCTCGAGGGTCAGGGGGCTGTTCGGAAAGTTGCCGGAAACTCTAGCCTTCACCACGATCTTACCCTCCCTCAAAACGGAATCGAGCGGCTCGACCGTATGGTGATACTTCTTCCTCGCCTCGGCGTTCCACTCCTTGATTGCCGGAAGACCTCTTACCGTCTGGCCCTCATCCCGGACGACCCCGTCGGCGACAAAGCAAAGAGCCACCGCGTCCGCATCTTTGTTCTTCTCGGCCGCGAAATACGCGGCGACTGGTCTCGGTAGTGTCATGATCCCCATGTCTGGAGGTTTCCCGAAGGAGGCTCCGTCACTCGACCGTGGCCTCGATGGCCGCCTCGATCGCGGCGACCAGATCTTGGTGATACCACGGCCCGTCGTGACGCTCGCCGTTGATAAAGAACGTCGGGGTCCCATTGACCCCGCTCTTCACCCCGCTCATGAAATCCTCCTTCACGCGCGCGGCGTGCTTGTGCGACTTGAGCTCGCCGGCGATCCGGTCGGCATCGAGCCCGAGGCCGGCGGCATAGGCAACGAGATCCCGAGTCAGGAGGGCGCTCTGATGCTCGAAGAGCGTATCGTGCATCTCCCAGAACTTCCCCTGCGCCCCGGCCGCCTCGGCCGCTTCCGCTGCGTTCGACGCGTTCGGATGCATTTCGCTTAGGGGGAAATTCCGGAACACGAACCGGACGCGTGGGCCGAGCGTCTTTTGAACGGCCTTCACGATCGGGTAGGCTTGGCCGCAGTACGGGCATTCGTAGTCCCCATACTCGACGAGCGTGACGGGCGCACTCGCCGAGCCCTGCGCGTGATCGCGATCGCCGACCGGCAGAACGAGAGTGGGGCCATGATGTCCGCTCTTCATGTCTTGCTCACCTCCTGCTGAAGCGCCTCGAGCGCCGCAAGAATGCCCTCGGCGCCCGGATTGACCCCCACCGGGGAAACGTGACTCCATCGAATCACCCCATCCGCATCGATTACGAACAGGGCACGTTCGGTGAAGCCATCCGAGGGTCGATAGACGCCATATGCTCGCGCGACCGCACCCTTCGGCTCGAAGTCGGCCAGGAGCGGAAAATGCAGCTTCCGATCCGTGGCGAATGCCGAATGACACCACGCCCCATCCACGGAGATCCCGAGTAGCTCTGCCTGGTAGCGCCGGAACTCCGGCAGGATCTCGTTGTAGAGCGCCATCTGATCGCCACAGACCGGGCTCCAGTCGGCGGGATAGAAGGCGAGGATCACCGGCTGCCCGCGAAAATCCGAAAGGGATACCGACTGATCGGGCGTCGTCTTGAGTGAGAACTCGGGCGCAGGACTGCCCGGCTGAAGCGCGAGCCCATGGTGCTGGTTCGCGCCGTGGATCGTCTCGGGGTCGTTCATGGATCCTCCTGGCTGTGAAGCAATCGAGTCTGATTCCCGGATTGACGCAGGTCAAGGATCGGTGATGAGACCGCCATTTTATCACGAACGGTCCGGGCCGCCATACGCAGCCGGTTCACCAACAAGCTTCTGATGCACTGGCGTGCCGCCGGATGCACAACGGGCGGAGCCGCATCTCCTCCACGAAGGCAGACTAGCATCGGTTCCCGCCGCCAGCTACCCTGCAGCCAGGTCGAAATGGTGGCGATCCGGATCCGGTCCGGATCCGCCAGCCGTCCTCCTACCTCAAAGGGGCCAAACCATGCACGACGTTGCCGCCGCACACCTCTCGGCGTGGGAGAGCTTTTACATCATCGTGGGTTCCTCCGCCGGGGCGCTGACCGGATTGCAGTTCGTGGTAATGGCGCTGATTCGGGAGGCCCGCCCCCATGGCAGCAGACATGAGGTATCGGCGTTCGGCACCCCGACCGTGGTGCACTTTTGCGCCGTCCTGCTCCTCGGCGCGGTGTTGAGCGCGCCGTGGGGTGCGGTCTCGAAAGCCGCGTTCCCCTTGGGGGTGCTGGGATTGGCGGGCATAGCCTACACGGCGGTCGTAATCAAGCGCGCCGTGAGGCAGCAGGGTTATAAGCCGGATTTCGGAGATTGGACATGGCACACCGCGCTTCCCCTCTTGTCCTATGCGGCGCTCCTGGTCGCGGCAATAGCCATGTCGCGAAGCCCGGCGCAAGCGCTCTTCGTGATCGGCGCATCTTCCCTCACCCTTCTATTCGTCGGGATCCACAATGCTTGGGACACGGTTACCTACATCATCGTGAGCGAATGGGAGTCAACGAAGGCAAAGCGAAAAGCGGAGGAGTCCTAGGACCGGTCCCGCCAGCGCGCCAGCGTGGGCGGCTCCTTGAATAATTCGGGGACGGTGACGAATCGATATCCCTTCGCGCGTAGTCGCTCGATGACCGACGTCAAACCGCGGACGACGACACTCCGATCGGCGCCGGGCGCGAGGTTGAGCCCGTCGTGAAGCAGGATGATCGCGCCGGGATGCGCGTTTGCCACCACGCGGTCCGAGAGCTGTTGAGCCGTCACTCGATTCCAGTCGATGGCCGAATCGTCCCACGTCACGGTATCGAGCGAGTCTCCCTGGGCGACCCGCATCAGCCATGGGGAGCGCAGCCCCTGAGGCGGGCGGAAGAGGTGCGGGTAGATCCCCGTCGCATCATGGATCGTGATCTCCGCCCGATTGATCTCCCCTTGGATGCGGTCCGGGGACTCGAACGCCAGGCCGAAGGGATGGGTGTCGCTGTGATTCCCCACAACGTGCCCTTCCCCGACGATCCGCGCCGCGATGCTGGGGTCCCGCCTCACTCGCTCGCCGATCAGGAAGAACGTCGCGCGGACGTGCTCCCGCCTCAGGACCGATAGGACTTCGGACGTGTACGGCTCGTTCGGCCCGTCGTCGAACGTCAACGCCACGACCCGATCCCGATTCGAGCCCGTCCAGTGCGTGGTGCCGAACGCGCTCGACCAGGGCGAGACCGCGTCGTAGACGCCGATCCCGACAACCGCGGAGACAAGCGCGGCCGCCGCCCACCGTATCGACCACTTACGGCCGCCGGCCGGGGTCTTGCCGGGGCCCTCATCCCGCACGTCGGGAAATGCCCTCCAGAGCGGCCGGCCCCGCAGCTCGAGCGAGAAGAAATTGGTGGCGTAGAGAAACAGGCTGCGGCCAAGCATTCGGTTCCAGCGCCGGCACGAGGTGTACACCGGAAGGTCCTCGAGGAGCACGACCTGACCGAACTCGCGCAAACGCTCCGACAATTCGGTATCGACTTGGAGATTGAAATCGAGGTTCCACCCGCCGGCCGCATCGAAGGCCGAGCGACGAACCGAGAAGTTGGCACCCCAGAGGTGCGGCCCTTCGGGGCAATTTCGATCGAGGCGATTCAGGACCGGAAGCAGGCCCCGGGTGAACAGTTTGGCGCGGCGGTTCGGGTTGCAGAAGACGATCTCGCCGCCGACCGCCACGACCTCCGGCCGCGTTTGGTACTCGCGTACCAGCCGGGAGACCCAGAATCGAGGAACGACGGTGTCGGCATCGGTGCTCGCGAGGATGTCCCCGCGAGCGACCGCGAAGCCGCGGGCGAGCGCCCGGCTATAGCCGTGCTCCGGCTCCTCCACGACCCGCACGCCGCGGGAGCGCGCCACGGCTGCCGTGGCGTCGGTGCTTGCGTTGTCAACGACAATGACCTCGATGTCGCCCTCATAGTCCTGCTGGAGAAGCGAGTCGATGCAGGCGGCGAGGAGGACCTCTTCGTTGAAGGCGGGGATGACGACGCTGACTTTCATTTGCCGCGCCCGTCACTGTTCTGGCGACCGCTGAGACGGGTCGCCAATAGAATTCGGACGTCCCGCTGCCAGTTGCGGGCTGCCGTCGCGTAGGCGCGTTCCGCGAAACCTTTCGCCGGGTTGTGCTCGATATCGCGCCGGGTGGCCAGGCCAGCCAGGAAGGTGACCTCCACGCTGTCCCGCGGCAGGGATCGGACGGCGACGAAACAGCGGCCGAACGCCTTTCCCGAGAAGAGGCGGAAGAAGAAGTTGTGGATCGGCTTCCACTGAGTCGTCAGGTGGGAGTCCTCCTGTCGCGGAGGCTCGAGCTGCCAGTGATCGTCCTCGAGCGCCAGGCGGGACGCGAGGAGCGCTGTCCTGAGAGAGGTGGCGAGCGTGTCCCGGTGCGCACGTCCGAGGTGCAGATGCCATCCCCCCCCATTCGCCCAACCGCGTGGGTCGCGTCCGACCGAAGGCGGGGGCGGATCCGGCTTCTTGGCCCACGCGGCCGCGGGGCATGCGACCGCGGCGAAGAGGGAGAACGCGGCGAGCGAGCGCGCGATCAAGCGACACCCGCGGCGGTGACGGCGGGATGCAGCTCCAACACCCCGTCCAACGGGGAATGCAGCTCTTCCCTGGGCCGATCGACGTAGGTGCGGGCCCACAGCTCGAGGCAGGTCAGTGCGAATATCTGATGCGCTTGCCGGCCCGGTTGCCACGAGTCCCGGTCGAGCATCGCGGCCACCCCCTTGGGATTCAGCCAACCGCGTCGCGCACAACGTCCGTCCAGCAGCGTCTGGCGGGCAAGGGTTCGGAGTCCGTGATCCATCCATCGGTGGAGAGGGATTCCGAAGCCACGCTTCCCTCGACGGAGGATCGCATCCGGCAGGAGCTGCTTCGTGCTCTCGCGGAGTATCCATTTCGTTACTCCCTGGCGCACTTTCATGGAGAACGGAAGCCGAGCGGAGAACTCGACGATGCGCTGGTCCAGCAAGGGAGTGCGTACTTCCAGCGTGTTGAGCATCGACATCCGATCGACCTTGGTCAGGACGTCGTCCGGAAGGTAGGTCTTCGCGTCATAGTCGAGCAGCGCGGCGAATGCCTCGCCGTTCCGCCCGGCTTGCGGGCTGGGCGTCTCAGCGAGCAATCCAAGTGGGCCGGAAGTCGCCGTCGCGGCCATGTCGGGCGTCAACAAGCTCCCGATATCTTCGGGACGGAACAGCGACATGTTCGCCAGATGGCGTTCGAGGATACCTCGATCCAGCTGGCGCAGCCGCCCCAGAGCGCCTTGCCCGAGAGGAAGCGCCCTCGCCGCGGAGGCGACTTGTCTCCGCAACGCCAAGGGCACCCAATCGCCCGATGCGTGCCGCAGCGCCTTCCGGTACGTGTCGTATCCGCCGAACATCTCATCGCCGCCGTCCCCCGAGAGAACGACCGTCACCTGCTCGCGCGCCAGGCGCGCCACGTGGTAGCTCGGCAGGATGGACGGATCGAAAAACGGCTCGTCGAGCCCCCACACGAGACGAGGCAGCAAGGACAAGGAGCTGGGCCCGATAAAGTACTCGCGATGCTCGGTGTGAAGATGGTCCGCCATGAGCCTCGCGTGCGCGATGTCCCCCTCCGTCTCTCCTTCCACGCCGATGCTGAACGTCGGAATGGATGGGCCGCACTGCGCGGCCACCACGGCGGCAACGCAGCTCGAATCGATTCCACCGGAGAGGAAGACGCCGATCGGCACATCCGCGACGAGGCGCGTCCGTACGGCGTCGTCGATCAGGCCCCGGAGCTCGTCCGCGGCATCGTCGTCCGATCGGGGCTCCATCCTCTCGGTTGGGGCCGCCCAGTATTGCTCGGTGCGCGGACCCGACGAGTCACAGAGGAGGCGTTGTCCCGGAAGGAGCTTCTGCACGCCCTTCCAGATCGTCCGAGGAGACGCGATGTAGCCGAACGTGAGTGCCTCGACGACCGCGCTCTCCTCGACGTTGCGAGGGACGGCCGGGTCGAGGAGTAGCGCTTTCAGCTCCGACGCGAAGACAATCCGATGCCCGTCGTCGTACCAGTAGAGCGGCTTCTTCCCCATCCGATCCCGCGCGAGGAGCAACACCCGGGTCCTGGTGTCGAAGACGGCCAACGCGAACATTCCCGTCAATTCTTGAAGCGCGGCCATGCCCACCTCTTCCCAGAGATGGACCAGCACTTCGCTGTCGCTGGCGCCGCGGAAGGTGTGGCCGCGATGCCGCAGGCGATCGCGGATCGCCCCGCTGCCGTAGAACTCTCCGTTCACGACGACGACGACCGTCCCATCCTCGTTCTGGATGGGCTGTCTTCCGCCTTCGGTTGTATCGATGATTGGAAGTCGCTGATGCCCCAGCCTGGCGCGCTCCCCTCTCCAGACGCCGGGTGTTTCGGGACCGCGATGACGGAGCGCGTGAAGCTGACTTTCGAGGACGTCGAGCGCGGCGGGACCATCGGCATACGCGAACGACCCTGCGAAACCGCACATCGAATCGCCCCTCCGGGCTGATCAGAAGTTACCGTCCGCGCTGCACAGCTACTCTATGGGTATAAGTCGTTCGATACGAGCGTATACCCCTCCCGCATTGCACGGTTGCACGGACGCGAGGAGAAAGTGAACCGGACCCAAACGTTGGCGGCGCGGCGAGGTCCTTCGACGGGCGCCCGTAATGTGGAGTAGCCTTGGTCAAGTGAAGTTAATTCAGCTACTTAACGTCTTGCCTTCATGTTTCATGGCAGCCCATCCGACATCCGATAGCCCACGCCTGTTTCGGTCATGAGCAGCCGCGGCCGCCCCGGATCCGGTTCGAGCTTGTGCCGGAGCTGAGCCATGTAGACCCGTAGATAATGAGACTGGGTGGTATACGCCGGTCCCCATACTTCTCGGAGCAAGAACTCATGGGTCAGCACGCGACCGGCATGTCTCGCCAGTGTGACCAGCAAGCGGTACTCGATCCGCGTGAGCGAAACCGGCGTACGTCCGATCGACACGCGCCGTCGCCCGAGGTCGATCCGCAGAGCTCCAATGCCGAGGACGCTGGTTCCCGAGTCGGACTCGCCGCGAGCCCGATGCCGCAGCGCGACTCGCATTCGGGCCAGAAGCTCCGGCATTGAGAATGGCTTCGTCACGTAGTCGTCCGCGCCGGCGTCAAGCGCACCGATCTTGTCGGACTCCTGCCCACGAGCCGTCAGTACGATGATCGGGATTCCTGACCACTCCCGAATCCGCCGCACGACGGCCAATCCATCGAGATCGGGGAGCCCGAGGTCCAGAAGAACGACGTCCGGGGATCGCGTGGCGGCTTGAGTCACTCCTTCCCCACCTGTGCTGGCCTCGATGCAGCGATATCCCTGGCCTTCCAGCCCGGTGCGCAGAAATTTTCTGATGCCACCCTCGTCTTCGATCACGAGCACGAGCGCGGCAATGCTCCGGTTGACGGGGTCTTTGGCGACTCCGCTCGCAGTCACGGCGTTTCCATCTCCGGCGAATCGCCGGCGTCCTCACGCTCGACGGTGGGCGGCGCGCCCCCGAGCGGAAGGTTTACGGTGAACACGGAGCCGCCGCCGGCGCGCCTCGCCGCGAGGATGGTCCCTCCGTGAGCATCCACGATCCCTCGACAGATCGAGAGACCGAGCCCGGCGCCCGGTCGGATCGCGACTCGCGATCCTCGATAGAACTTCTCGAAGACTCGCTTCTCCTCGCCGGCCGCGAGCCCTTCCCCTCGATCGGCGACCTCGAGGCGAAGCTGCTTCTTGTCGACGGCCGCATTGATCTCAATGGGACAGCCCGCTGCCGAGTACTTGTGCGCGTTCTCGACGAGGTTTCGGACGACTTGCTCGAAGAGCACGTCGTCCATCGGAATGAGAGGGAGGTCGGCCGGGAGCGAGACATTGACCTCTCGACCCGACAGCTCGGGACCGAGCCTCGTCAGCGAGGCCCCGACCACTTCCTCGAGCGAGTGCCACTCCTTCTTCACGCGAAGGGTGCCGGACTCCAGCCGCGTCATGTCGAGCAGATTCCCGATGAGGCGGTTCAACCGCTCCGCTTCCTCCGAGATCGTATCCGCAAGCTCTCGACGGGCACGCTCGCCGATCTTGCTCCCATCGTCTCGAAGGGCGCTTGCCGCGCCGGTAATCGCGGCGAGCGGCGTCCGCAAGTCATGCGACACGCTGCTTAGGAGCGCGTTTCGGGCGCGCTCGGCTTCGATCTGGGTCTGGATCCGACGTGCGTCCTCCGCTAGGCGACAGCGCTCAAGGGCAAGCGCGGTGAGATTGGAAAACGCCCGGATCATCTCCATGCGCTCGGGGTCGAGAAGATTCTCTGGATCCATGGCGCTCAACGACAGGACCGCGTTCACTTTCGTTCCGGCGACGAGGGGAAGGTGCAAGCCTCGGACTCCTTCCGGCGTGCCCCGTGTGAATCCGATGGGCCGGCCATGAAGCAACGCCGACCGAGCGGCGGCACGATCGGGTTCGGACGCGAGGATCTCGGGATCGCCGGCCGCCACAGTGACCGCGCCTTGCCCGTTGGGCAGCACCGCGGCGGCCTCGATTCCGAGGATCTCTCGGATACGACCGACCGCGGCCTCCAGCACCTCGGTCGGGCCGCTGCGTAAGGCGAGATCCTGGCTCAGCCGCTGCAGGGACGTGATGCGTCTCTCGCGCAGGAGGGCCCGCTCCCGCTGCTCGCGTAGGCGGGCGGTGAGCGTGCCGGTGATCACGGCCACCGTCAGCATCACCGCGAAGGTGACGAGGTATCGTGCTTCCGAAACACGGAAGGTGAATCGAGGCGGAACGAACAGGAAGTCAAATGCCGCCACACTCAGCAATGCGGCGACAATCGCCGGACCCCGACCAAAGGAGATGGCGATGATCACGACGCCCAGCAGGTAGAGCATCGTCAGATCGGATAGTTCGGCGTGGTTCTGGAGGAAGGACGAAATGGCGGTCGCGCCGGCCACGACGGCGATGGCGCCCGCGTAACCCTTTCCACTCCCCCGTCGCGCCATGGATCATGATTCTAGCGCAGCCGAACCCGGCGCGAGGGTCAACGCCCATAAATTGATGAAATCTTGATGTGCCCGGCCCGCCTCCTGACACCGCATTGACACCGTTCCGTCATCTACTTACGCGAGGTGCGACCCAACGAGAACATGCCTCGGGACATCTTCGCGGAGCTTCGTCGCTTCTTCATCGGCGGACCCAAAAACCTGTTGGATCCACGCATTCACCAGCATCTCGCCCTCGTCGCCTTCTTCGCCTGGGTCGGCTTGGGCTCCGACGGGCTTTCGTCTTCTTCATACGGCCCGGAGGAGATATTCCGCCAGCTCGGAGCCCACCAACACCTCGCTCTCTACCTCGCGGCGGCGGTCGTGGGGACCGTCTTCCTCATCTCGACCTCGTACAGCCAGATCATCGAGCAGTTCCCGTCGGGAGGCGGCGGCTACCTGGTTGCAACGAAGCTGCTCGGCCCCACTCCTGGGGTAGTGTCCGGATCCGCACTCGTCACGGACTACGTGCTCACAATCGCCATCTCGGTCGCCGCGGGATGCGATGCAATCTTCTCCCTCCTCCCTGGTGCATCGGGCTGGCTCAAGCTCCCTGCGGAGTTCGCCGTCCTCGGGTGTCTCATCCTGCTCAACCTGCGCGGCGTGAAGGAGTCGGTCTACGTCCTGACGCCGATCTTTCTCGCCTTCATCGTGACACACGCCGGGTTGATCGTGTACGGCATCGCGCGGCATGCGAGCTACATCGTCCCAACGGTGACGGCCACCGTCGCGGAGACGCGTGGCGCGGCGGGCGAGCTGGGGATGGCGGGCCTGGCTGTCGTCCTCCTGAGAGCGTTCTCGCTCGGCGGGGGAACATTCACCGGGATCGAAGCCGTTAGCAATGGCGTCGGCATCCTCCGAGAGCCCCGCGTGGAGAGCGGGAAGCGAACCATGCTCTACATGGCTACGTCGCTCGCGTTCACGGCTGGCGGGATCCTTCTCTGTTACCTGCTGAACCGCGTTCAGTTCGAGCCAGGGAGGACCCTGAATGCCTCCCTGTGGGATCAGCTCGCGGGCGGGTGGAGGCTGGGCTCCATGGAGATCGGATCCCCGATCGTCTGGATCACCCTCGTTTCCGAGGGAGCCCTCCTCTTTGTTGCGGCACAGACAGGCTTCGTCGACGGTCCTCGCACGCTCGCCGCCATGGCCGTCGACGAATGGGTCCCCCGTCGGTTCAAGAACCTCTCGGACCGCCTCGTGACGCAGAATGGAGTGCTGACGATGGGCACTGCCACCGGCGTGGTGTTGTGGTACACGCGGGGCGCGGTCGAGCTGCTGGTCGTCATGTATTCGATCAATGTGTTTCTGACATTCACGCTCAGCCAAACCGGCATGGCGCTCCATTGGGCCAAGGCGCGAGGCCACGAACGCCACTGGCGCCGGCGGCTGATCGTGGCTTCCCTAGGCGCGCTGGTCACCGGGATGATTCTCTCCATCATGATCGCCCTCAAGTTCCTCGAAGGAGGCTGGGTCACGCTGCTCGCCACGGGCGGATTGATCGGCGTCTGCTTCGCGGTCAGGGGACACTACAACGACGTCCGCCGGCACCTCACCGCCCTCGATGAAACCCTGCTCGATCTCCCCCTTCCGGCCGCTGCCGAGGTTCCCAGGCGATCACCGACCAGCGCCACCGCGATCATGCTGGTCGAGTCCTACAGCGGGCTCGGGGTCCACACGTTTCTCTGGATCCATCGCCTCTTCCCCGAACAGTTCAAGAACTTCGTCTTCGTCTCCGTGGGACTCGTCGACTCCGCCCAGTTCAAAGGAGTCCAGGAGCTCGGCGCCCTCGAAGGGCGCGTGCGTGAGGATCTCGAGAAGTACGTCCATCTGGCCCACCGGCTCGGGTGCTACGCGGAATACCGCTACGCCCTTGGAACCGATGTTCCTCTGGAGCTGGAGGGCATTTGCACGGCTCTCGCGGGAGAGTTCCCTAGCCCCACCGTGTTTGCGGGAAGGCTGGTGTTTCAGCGGGAGTTACTGATTACCCGCTCCCTTCACGACCAGACGGCCCATTCCCTCCAGCGCCGGCTCCTCTTTCATGGGATCCCGGTCATCATTCTGCCTGTGCGGGTATGGGATATCGCGAGCGTCGGCTGATTTCCGGCAGCGAACCATCGGTGCCCGCGGCGCTAGTGCGCTCCGTCGTGAATCGAGGGCGATGAAGCGCTAGTACGCCAGTTGTACCGCGCCTTTTCCGGCGGCAGCCAATTGGGAAGCGGCATCAGCAAGTAGTCGGAGAGGGCCGTAAGGTAGGGCGTATACAGTCGTCGGAGGTCTCGGAACCGGGCATCGGCTTCGGGTCCTTGCTCCAACGGTAGGCCCGCCGCTTCGAGCCAGGCGCGCAATCCCGCGATCCGCTCGGTCTCGCCGCCGGCGCTTCCTTCATCCCGAGGCTTCAGCCGAAATACCTGACTTACGTCGACCAGGGTGTGGCGGCAGATCGCGAAGGTGAGCCGCGCCTGGAACGGGTCGACGCCCTTCACCCAAGCGCCGGCAAGGGCCGAGGCATCCAAAATGGCGCAGAGCGACGCTAGCCACGACTGGTTGTCGTGCTGCGAGCGGAAGAAGGCGAGCGTTGGGTACGAGAGGTGGCTCTCGAGGATCTCGGCCGCCGTCAGCTCCCAATCCCGGAACAGTCGATCCAGCTCGCCGCCGGGATTTCCGCTCTCGAACGCACGCTTCAAGATGAGGCCGGCGGCGGGCGGCGATCCCGCCCACTGATCGAGCATCGTGATCCGGGCCTCCCGCCGGGAGAAGAACTGGTAGAGAACCGGCACGTACGCGATCACGAGCGCGAGGAATCCGAAGCCTATTCCCGCCTCCAGCACGGTGAGCACGCGAGCGAATTGCGTCATCGGGACGACGTCGCCGAGCCCCAGCGTGAAGAAGGTAGTGCCGCTCATGTAGAGGTCTTTTCCAAAACCGGCGACCCCGCTGGGCGCCGCGAGGTGCGATCCGACCGCCCAGTGAAGCAACGCGAAGCCCAGGATGAGCCCCGCGGCCCAGACGCTGAAGAGCCCGAGGAGCGACAACTGCGCGTAGAAGCTGAGGAACAATTCACGATCGTTTCGGGCGCGGATCCCCCGGGAAAGCCTCCTCCACACCCTCCAGATACTCCGGAGCACCAGGCGCGAGACGCGGATGTCCCCCGGAAGTCTACGCGGGAGCAAAATGGTCTCGTACGCGTCCCACAAGAGGATCGCGAGAAGGAAAACGCCGAGCGCTCCCGTGAGCGTCGTGATTAGGCTCATCGCTTCGCGTGGGACTCCGTCGTCTTGTCGAGAGCGGCGCGGAGCCCTTCCGCGAGAGCCCTGGTGGAGCCCACTCCCCAGTAGTGAAGAAAGACGATCCTCGGTTCCTCTCCTGTCATGTGTTGATGGATCGCAACGATGTTGATCCCCGCGGCTCGCAGTGCCTTCAACACGCCCTGCAATTCGGATTCGAGCATCGCGAAGTCGCCATCCACGACCGAATGATCGTCAGTTCCCACAAAGGCTGCCCATGTATTCACGCCCATCGTGTTACCCATGAGATGACCGTGCATTTGGGTCGTTCTTCCCACGACGACCTTGTAGACCCCGTCATTCAGGCTTCCCTTTTCGCGCAGTGCCGCGTCGATCTTGGACGGGTCCAGCGTGGTCTTCGAGGGGTCGAGGTCGGAGGCCGGGGTATCCCCCTTGCCGCCTCCGGTGTCCTTGATCTTCGCGAACACAAATCCGACGGCCGCGGCGAGCTTCGCCTCGTCGCCCATGCCGCCGATATGCATGAACATCACCCTCGGGCTGTCCCAGAGGAAGTGATTATGGAGAGCGGTGACCTCCAGCCCGTTGTCGAGCGCCACGCTCATGACCGGATTGACCTGATCTTCGAGCAGGACCATGTCACCCATGACCACCGTATTGCTGCCTATACGCTTGAATGAGGCCCATGACGTCAGGCCCATCGGCGGTGTCATTCGCACCCCTGCAACCCTGATGTCCAGGTCCGCGCGCGGAACCGACACCTTAAAGACGCCCTCGTCGTCGAGTTTTCCTCTCGCTCCGGTCAGCTCTTCGATTCGGGCCGTGTCTGGCCGCGTCGTCTCGTGGGCTGGGGCTCCCGCCGCACTCGAGACCGCTGCAATCAAAATGAATGCCGGTGCGAGCAATGCTGCTTTCATGGTGCCTCCACTGGGCTCGCTACGGAACAACATCGAAAACACGAATCTCGGACTGCTGGGAAGCATGGTGAGGCACCGCGACGAAGAGCCGTTGGCGTTCCGGAACGAAGAGCGCGGTTCGGGCTCCCGGCGCCGTCGGGACCCTGGCGATCACACGGAGCCCACCGAGGTTAGCAGGCTCCAGCACATCGACGAATCCTGCGCCGCACGCGACGTACAGACGTTCGCGCCGCGCCTCGTAGAACATATCATCGGGGTCGCCATCGACGGGTACTGCTTCTAGAGTTCGCCCGGACCGGGTGTCCAGGACCACGACCGCCGCGGGAGTGCGGCAGCCCACGAATAAGCGATGCCCTGGATCGTCAAGCTCCATGGGGTAGTTCGCGCGATAGGCCCCGAGCTTCCACGTCGCGATGACCTGGCCGCTCGCGCGGTCCGCGACAGCAACCTGACTGGCATCCGGGATGTTTACGAATATTCTGGCACCGTCCCGTTCGAGCTGGAACGACTCGGGATGACCGGCAAGCGCGACGTTGCCCAGGCTGTCGCCTGTCCGAGCGTCGACGATCCCGACCGCGCCGCCGCCGTATCCCACGTAGATTCGATTCGCCTTTGCGTCGTACCGGATGTTGTCGGCGTCGCCGGAGAAGCGCAGAGTTCGCAAATGATGAAACGTCGCCCCGTCGACCATGTCGCACGTGCCGTCGCCGCCGTTGGAAACGAAGAGGCGTGTGGGAATGTTCGTGAAACCGAGACCCTGTGGCTCGCGGAACCCACGAAGACTCCGTTCCCGCCTTCCCGACCGAAGGTCGACAACCTCAACCGTCCCATTTCCGAGCGCGGCGACGAAGAGCCGCTCTCCCTGGGGATCGACCGCCATATGGTCAATGCGACCTTCGACCCCGGCGAGCGGGACAGACTGAACGAGCCGCAATGGGTTTTCGTCCCGCGCCGCGGCTGCCGGCATGCCGCAGCATAGGAAGCTGAGGGCCAGGCACAGGGTGATTCGGCTCACTACCGCAATTCCACGTGGGCGAACACCATCCCCGACGTCGGATTGCTTCCGTAGACGTCCTGGATCTCTTGGGGCACCAACGAGAGCGTACCGAGAACTCCCAGGCCCGCGGCCAGGTGTTGATTCCTCCAGAAGTCATACCGGTAGCCAAGACTCAGCTCACCCACGTCGAATGCTTCCCCGCTCCGCGAATCGCCCTCCGGGAAAAGCTCGTTCTTCTCGACACGCTCCGCGCGCGCAAACAGCGTGTGCTTCTCTTGAAGCTGTACCGCGGCCTCGGCGGTGAAGGCGTCGAGAATGGGACCGGGGCGACTGCGGTTTCGACCCCAGGCCACGGTCGTCTCCCACCGCCCACCCGTCCAGGCCCCCGCGTACATCGCTGATGCCGTGGTGCGGTCGACGTTCACCTCGGGCTCGAGCTGCTCGGGGCTCATCAATCGACCGTAGCTCACCTGGAATGCCCATGCCGGCGCGGGATTGAGCGACAGGCGGAAGGAGTGGGAGTCCAGCTTAGGCGACTCGATGTCGTAGCGGTTCTGATCGGGCTCGCGGCCGCGGAACGCCGACGCCTCGATCTTAGCGCCTCCCACCACCGCTCCCGCCGTCAGAACGCCGAAGGTGATGTGGGAGGAGTCGAGCCAGTGGTGCGTGATGGGAGCCTGCGGGATGTTCGAGCCCGAGAAGCGGTGCATGAACGCCGGAGGCCCCAGCGCGGGCTCACCCGGAAGGCCGCCGTAGACGAAGAGCGACCGGTTCCCCCTCGCGATGCTGTAGGTGGCCGCGAGCTCCATGAAGAGATCATGAGGATGCTGCCGGTCGATCAGATGGGTTCGGCCGTTCGCCGTCTCTCCTGTCTGAAGCAAGAGCGGATAGCCTTCCTTCCCGATCGTCGTGGGTTCCAAGGAAACCATCGCCCGGAAACCTAGCGTGCCGGGACCAGCCGGCCGCTGCGCCATGCCCATGAGCATGTTCGAGCTGAAGACCTTATCGTCCCCGCGCGCGCCGCCCTGCTTGTCGTACACCACGTCCGCCATGCCGTGAAGCATGAGCACCCACGATCCCCTCATTTCGTGAATGCCATGGTGACCCGCTCGGTCGGGTTGCCAGGCCGTCCCCGAAGCCTCGCGAGACATGGAATAAGGACCGTACAGACCGTTCATCGCCATCTCGTGATCATTGCCCATCGCCGCCATGTCATGCCCCATCGCGGACATGTCGTGGTGGTGAGCCGTAGCCGAGGTGTCGACTTGCGCCGACGCGGGTTGTGTCAGGGCCAAGCCAGCGGCTAGGACGTACGCCATCCGCCAAAGTAAATGATCCAGCATGTCTGCCTCCAATGTATTGCTTTGAGTCACGCGTTCCCGGGAAAGTGGAGAGTGCTGCGGAATTTCTAAGTGCGGAGAACCGCGGACCCCATCCACCAACCGTGACGGCGACCAGCCACCGACGCAAGGCATTTCTCGCCTAGCCTCGGGGGCACCGGAAACCGCTGGCCACGGCTTCCCCCAAGAGCAAAACGGGCCGGGAAAATTGCCCGGCCCGCTTCGGTTCCATCATGGATCTCGCTACATCAACAAGCTCCCCGTGCGGAGCAGATACGCTAGCTTTGTCCGCTGGTCCGGGTTCAGCAGGGCGTGGAGTCGATCCACGGACTCGACCACCTTCCGCTGTACGTGCTCGGCGCTCTTCGTTCGCAGCGCCGCGGCCTCGTCCGCCTTCGCGCGATCGAATACCTCGCCCTCGGCGGCTTCGGCAAGCAAGCTCACGGCGCGACGGTCATCCACCTCCGCCTGCGCCCGCTCGATCTTCAGCTGATCCAGGATCGCGGCGAGCTGTTTCATTTGCGGCTCGTCGAGCTGAAGCTTCCACGCCAGGAAACGGAGTGGACGGCGGACGCCGAGGCCCGGCGAATGCCCGAAGCCTGGGAAGTGGTGGTGCTCGAAGTGGGTGAACGGGTGGCTCGCGCCCCAGTTACGGGGACCGCAGTGGGCGCGCGCCATAAACACGGCGGGACGGCACATAGGTTGTTCCTCCTCGCGCCGGGGTTGGATAACGCCCGGCGGGTCGTCAAGACGCGGGCACCATACCTCGCGTCCCAATAAATATAGCATACTAATGTCGATTCCGGGCCCCTCCAGGGAGGTACCCATTACCGCCGGCCGTCGCGCTCCAGTGTCGTGAAGGTTCTCGAAACCCAGCGCCTGATCGTCCGGCGCTTCTCTCTCGAAGACGCCGCGTTCGCCCTCGAGCTGGTGAACGATTCGGCGTGGCTCCAGTACATCGGCGATCGCAAGGTGAGAACGCTCGCGGACGCCCGTGCCTACCTTCGCAAGGGCGCGCTCGACATGTACGATCGCGTCGGTTTTGGCATGTTCGTGGTGACGCTGAAGAGCTCCGGGGAGCCGATCGGGACCTGCGGCCTCATCAAGCGGGACTCGCTGGACGATGTCGATATCGGATTCGCGTTCCTGCCGGGATTTCGAGGCCAGGGATTTGCTCTCGAGTCCGCCGCCGCGGTCCTCGACTACGGCCGCCGCTCCCTCGGCCTCACGCGGATCGTCGCGATCGTCTCCCCCGCCAACCGCCGCTCCATTGCGATTCTCGAGAAGATCGGCCTCAAGTACGAGCGGATGATGAAGCTCCCCGGAGAGGACGAGGAGATTTCTCTGTACGGCTACGAGACTGCGGATGCCGGGAGCTGATCGATCATCTTCTGCACGTGGGCCAGCTCGTCCCGATTGATGGTGTGCCCTAGCGCCGGATAGATGCGGAGCTCCACCTCCCCGCCGATTCGCGTGAGCTCCGCGCCCGACTCCTCGACCCGCTCGCGCGGGATGTGCGGATCGGTGTCGCTGCAGCCGAGAAAGACCGGCGTCCGGTCCAGAGAGCCCGTGAAATTCCACCGCCGGCCGGGCGGTCCGATGAGGCCCGCCGAGAGGCCCGCGACTCCACCCCAGCGCCGGGCAAACCGGCCAGCGAACTCCACGACCAGGCAACCGCCCTGAGAGAATCCAAGCAGGATCTGCCGCTCGGCAGGGATGCCCCGAAGGCCCAGCTCATCCACGATCGCTCCAAGAAGCGCGATGGCCGACGAAAGATGGGGCTCGTTCTGCTCGAGCGGAGCGAGGAAAGTATACGGATACCAGGTGGACCCCGCGGCTTGGGCAGCGACGAAGGCGAATCCTGCCGCGCTCCATTCCTCCCGCAGCATCAGGATGTCCTCGGCTGATGCCCCTCGACCGTGCACCAGGACCATCGCCGCCCGAGCTTCCTTGAGGGGCGTGCCCGCCGTCCGGATGATCGCATCACCGTGGGGAGGAGGAACCTCACTACTCAGAGTGAGGCGGTCCCTGCGCTCGTTCATCGCGCGAAGGGTAGCTCAGAAATCCACCGGCGGGGGTGAGAGTCTCGAACCGTTGGGTCGCCTACGCGATACCGGTCGCCGATGCCTTCAGAACATCGCGCAGCTTCTCCAACAGCGCGTCAGCGTTGAATGGCTTCTGGATGAACGCGACGCGCGGGCCGAGGAGCGAGCCCAAAGCTTCCACGTTCTTTCCAACATACCCCGACATCAGCAGCATGGGCAGATTGGGCCGGATCTTTGCCACTCGACGGGCCAGCTCTCGCCCGTTCAGGTTCGGCATGACGACGTCCGTGACGACGGCGTCAATCACCGAACCGTCATTCTCGAGCATGGTCAAGGCCATTTCTCCGTTGTTCGCCTCAACCACGGTGTAGCCGTGGAGTCTTAATATCTCGCTCACCAAGCCGCGCAGCGAAGCATCATCGTCGACGACGAGAATCGCCTCCGTACCCCGGGCCGGCTGTGCGTGCGAAGCCGTGGACTTCGAGACTTCCTGACCGGCCGAGACCCTGGGGAAGTGGATCCGGAACGTTGTTCCTTGGCCCAGTTCGCTTTGAACCGCGATGTGACCTTCGCTTTGCTTCACGATCCCGTGCACGGTCGAGAGCCCAAGGCCGGTGCCTCTCCCGAGCTCCTTCGTTGTGAAAAAAGGCTCGAAGATCCGCGATGACGTCTTGGCGTCCATTCCGGAGCCGGTATCGGAAACCGTCAGAAGGACGTACGAGCCGGACGGAATCTCGGATCGGTCTCTGATCTCGACGTTCTCGGTCTCTATGGTGATCCGCCCCCCATCGGGCATCGCGTCACGAGCGTTGACGATTAGGTTCAATAGCACCTGCTCCACTTGGCCGGCGTCCGCCCGGAGCTGCCCCAACCCCTCGGCTGGCCGGAACCGAAGGTCGATGTCGGCGCCCAGAAGCCGGCTGAGCATCTTCTCCACGCCCTCGATGACCTCGTTCAGGTCGAGGACCCGAGGCTCCAGAACTTGCTGGCGGCTGAAGGCGAGTAATTGCCGGGTCAGATTGGCGGCCCGCTCGCCGGCTTTCACGACCTCCGCGAGATCACGCAGCACCGGATGTCCCGCCTGCAGTCGTGCTTGTGCGAGTTGGCAGTAGCCCGAGATCACGGTCAGCAGGTTGTTGAAATCGTGCGCCACACCGGCCGCCAGGAGGCCCATGGCCTCCATTTTTTGAGCCTGCTGAAACTGTCGCTCGAGCTGCTTGAGCTCGGTCACGTCCCGCATCGTGATCACGGCGCCAAGCTTCTCCCCGCCGTCATCGATGATCGGCTGACCGCTGACCACCATCACGTGCGCGGCGCCCTCCCGGTGGCGGATCGTGATCTCCGCATGGCGCAGATGCTCGCCCTGCAGGGCGCGATGAAGCGGGATCTCCTCGGTGGTGAGGGGAGTCTCTCCGTCGGCCTGGTAGAGCTTGTATTGGCTCGCCCACTGCTCCGGGGGTATCGACTGCTCCTCCAGGCCGTGCAGCTCCCGGGTCGCGCGGTTGAAGAGCGTGAGCGTCCCATCCTGGTCGCAGGCCACGACGCCGGCATCAAGACTGTCAAGCAGGGCTCGGAGGAATTTGCGCTCGCGTTCGAGAGTCACCTCAGTCTGGTGCCGGGTCTTCCGCTCGTTGGCTTCCTCCACGGCGCGCCGCACCGCCGGCGCCAGACGAGTGAGACGACTCTTCAACACATAGTCGGTTGCCCCGCCGCGCAGGCTCTCGATCGCGGCTTCCTCGCCCATCGTTCCCGAGACGAGGATGAACGGCGTGTTGGGCTGAACGCGGGAGGCGATCGCCAGCGCCGAGAGCCCGTCGAAGCCGGGTAGTCCGTAATCGGAGAGGATGAGATCGATATCTGCCCGCTCCAGCGCGCGGACGAACTCATCCTTGGTGGAAACGCTCGCGACCTCGCAGTGGACGCCCTGCTGCTTCAGGGTCGCGCGGACGATCAATTTGTCGTTCGGATCGTCCTCGAGGTGGACGATTTGTAGCGGTCGTTCCACGGCGTCACTCATGCCGCCGCCTCGTTCAGAGCAACGGCCGAGGCACGAGGAAAGGCCACATAGAACGTCGCGCCGCAGTCCACCGCTCCTTCCGCCCAGGTCCGTCCGCCATGCCGGTGGATGACACGCCGGACCGTCGCGAGGCCGATGCCGGTTCCTTCAAACTCCTCGTCGCTGTGGAGCCGCTGGAATACGCCGAACAGCTTGTGCGCGTAGGCCATGTCGAAACCGACTCCATTGTCCCGGACGTAGAGGACCAGTTCGTCCTCGGACTCGCGGTTCCCCACCTCGATCCGGGCACTTGCGGCGTGGCCCGTGTACTTGACCGCATTCGCGAGCAGATTGGTGAACACGACCCGTAGCATCCGTTCGTCGCCGTGAATCGTCGGCAGTCCGTTGATCTGCCATTCGATCCCTCTTCCGTTCGTCTCCGCAGCGAGAGTCTCCCGCACCTCGGTCACCAGCCGGCCGAGATCAACGATCGTGTTCTGCATTTGGGTTCGGCTCATCCGCGAAAACGAGAGCAAGTCGTCGATCAGCTGCCCCATCTCCTTCGCGGAGCTGCCAATGGCATCCAGGTAGCGCCGCGCGGTCTCATCGAGATTCGCGCGGGCGTGGCGCGCCAGGAGATCGGCGAATCCATTGATGTGGCGGAGGGGCGCTCGAAGGTCGTGGGATACGGAATAGCTGAAGGCTTCGAGCTCCTTGTTCGCGGCTTCCAGGTCCTCCGTGCGCCGGCGGATTCCTTCGTTCAGTCGCCCCATCTCCCGATCGGCTTCCTTGCGGGCGGTGATGTCCTCTGAAATCCCGAGCAGGTAGTGCGCCACTCCCTGCGAATCGAGAATCGGGACCTTCTTGGTGTGAAGGATCCTCGTTCCGCCCGACGCCGTCTGTACCGGTTCCTCGGGAATGTCCAGCAGCTCCTGGCTCGAGAGGACCGACCGGTCCTTCGCGGTGAAGAAATCGGCTTGCTCCCTGGGGAAGAGGTCGTAATCGTTTCTTCCGATGAGCTTCTCCCGCGCGATGCCGAGCAGCTCCTCGCCGGCCCGGTTCATCCGCACGAATCTCAGCTCCTCGGCGTCCTTCACGAAGACCATGGTCGGCAGGTTCTCAAAGATCGAGTCGAGGAACAGCCGCATGCGCTCGACCTCGAGCTCCGCACGCCGCTTGCCGCTGAGATCGACGATGAACGCGACCACCTCGCCGTCCGAGCCGGGGACGCTCGCGGCCCCGACGAGCGCGGGCACGCGGGTGCCGTCCGGGCGCATGTACTCCTTCTCGAAGGGCGTCGCGATATCGCGCTCGGCGAGCTCGCGAATCGCCGTTTCGGTCCTGCTGAGCCACTCCGGCGGAGTGACCAGTTCGGTGCGGAACGGTAGATCTTCCGGGCGGCGCCCAATCATGGCGAGGAACGCAGCGTTGGCCTCGGTGATCAAGCCGTCCCGGTTCGCGGTGAGCACTCCGACGAGGTTCGAGTGGAGGAAGAGAGTCTGACGCTCGAGGCTTCTCTTGAGCGCCTCGTCGGACCGGGCCCGCTCGCGGTCCGCCTCATCCAGACGTCGCCCGGTCACAGCCACAAGCCAGACCAGAATGCCGACGATGACCAACATCAGAAGCCCGGTCCCAATTTCCAATCCGAACAAGCCTGCCCGCTGGCCCAGTATCCGGAGCCAGCCGAGGAGCAGGGGCAGGAGGATGGCGCTAGGAAGCACACGTCTCGCCAGGACGCCGCCCGGTGAGTTGCTCAACACGAGCCCGCAGAGCCCCCGGTCGGGTCGGGACACGAGCATCGCCGTTCCGAGCAGAAGAAACGCCACCGAGCTGTTGAACGCCATGAGGCCGTGGAGCGGAGAGGCGGCGTAGATGTAGCCGATGAGCGCCATCAGCGAGACCGCCAAACCGGCGAGGGCTAAGGGCCCGCCCGGGCTCCAGCGGCGGCCCGGGCGGAAGTCGAGCAGGAGGAGGCCCGCGCCGTTGCAGACGCACGCGAACGACGAGAAGAAACCCATTCGGGAGGGGACCGGCGAAGCAAGGACTTGTGAACGAAGGATTACTTGGTCCAGATGCAGCTCGATTCCGAAGATGATCGAGAGGAGCCGAACCGCCCCGATTCCCACGAGGAGGGCGGCGCATCCCTGAGCCGATCTCTTCGTGAGTCGTCCCGGGTGCGACCGCCGCAGGAACCAAAGTGACACGGCCGCGAGGAGTATGCAGACGGCCGTCAACGGGTTCATCGCCGGGTTCCCGGGCAGAACATCGGTCAGGGCGAGGGTCCCGGTCTGCCAACCGACCAGGGCCAAGGCGGCGATGGCAAAGGCGCTCACGCAGGCGGCGCCGCTCATCGTCTCTAGGAGCGAATTCAAACGGGGTCCGGGACGCGTCATCCTCAATCTCCTGGGGGGGTTCGCTCAAAAGTATCGACCAGGCCGAGACCTGACTTGAGCCTGCCGTGGTGCGGGTGGGGAGGGGGTTGGC
The DNA here is from genome assembly GCA_005893305.1 of Candidatus Eisenbacteria bacterium. NCBI lineage: Bacteria > Candidatus Eiseniibacteriota > Candidatus Eiseniibacteriota bacterium. Next base: position 43,152 of record VBOZ01000016.1, read on the forward strand.
GGCTGTCGGATGGCGGCCGGAGGGCCGGCTGGGCGCCTACACCCGGCCCATGAGCCTCAAGTATTCCCTATCCCATGCGGCAGGAATGCTTTCCCGGGGCGAGTAGGGGCCGGGGGTGTAGCGGCGGGAGCCGACGCCTAGCTGGCTGCGCTCCACGATGTCCCAATCCTGGCGGTTCGTGAGGTCCCAGAACTCGATCGCGTCTTGAATGTTGTTCTTGGGATCGGCAACGGTGTCGGGATGGAACAGCCACTCCGATTCCACGCGCGTCCGGTTCGACGCGACCGGGTGGACGAGGTAGTAATTGACGTAGTCGGGGTGGAGGCTGAGCAGCAGATTCGGCATCAGCGTGTAGTAGTAGGCGCGCCGTCGATCCGACTCCGGAATGTCGCCGCTCACGATCCGGCCGCACGCGCGGCCGCTCATCGTCGCGCTCACGTTCGGCGGCTTGATCTCCATGTACCCGCCGAGAAACGGCCCCTCGGTGAGGTCGTTCGCGCCGCTCTGGTACGGTAGCACCGTGGCGAGCTTCGGATGGATGGTCGGACAGTGGAGGCACTCGGAGTAGTTCTGGAACACGAGCTTCCAGTTCGCCCCGACGTCGTAGACGGCACGATGTCCCACCTGAAGCCTTTCCAGACCGAAACGATCGAGGCGGCCCCGCATCGGTGCCCAGACCTTCTCGAACGGCTCGGGGTCGCGCGCGATGTTCACGAAGAGGAATCCCCCCCATTCCGCGAGAGCAGCCGCGTGGAGCGGGTATTCGCCCCTATCGAATCCTTCCACCTCCTGCATTCCCGGGGCGCCGACGAGGGCACCGTCGAGGGCATACGTCCAGGCGTGGTAGGGACACTGGATCGCCGCGTTGAAATGGCCCGAGTCCTCGCGGCAGATCCGCGTGCCGCGGTGCCTGCAGACATTGAAGAACGCGCGCGGAGTCCCCTTCCCGTCGCGCAAAACGACGATCGACTCCCCGGCGATCTCGCGCACGAAGTAATCGCCGGGCTTCTCGAGGCGGGAGGCGCGGCCGACGCAATTCCAGGTCTTCGCGAAGAGGCGCTCCATCTCGTCGGCGAGGATCGCCGGCGCGGTGTAGAGCACTCCCGGGAGCGTCTTCGAGCCCTCTCGATACGTCGTGGCCGTCGGACGAAATTCGGTCATGAAGCCCCGTTCCCCTTGCGTCGGTCGGCGAGAAGCCGCCGCGCCGCGAGCCACCCGGGTCCGCCCAGGACGCCGGGCCCCGGGTGGGTCCCCGCTCCACCGAGATAAAGTCGCGCGATCGGCGTGGCGTGCTGGCCCCAGCCGGCGACCGGTCTCATAAAGAGTATCTGGTCGAGGCCCAGCTCACCATGAGTAGCCGCGCCTTCCCGGAGGCCGAATTGCCGCTCGAGATCGAGCGGGGACCATGCCGTCCGGTGGAGCACGGAAGACGCGAAGCCGGGCGCCACCGCCTCGATCGCGGCGGTGATCGAATCGGCGAGGGCATCGCGGCGCGACGCATCCCAGGACGCGGCGCCCGCCAAGCGATAGGGCGCGTACTGGACGCGGGCCGCGAGGACGTGCTTGCCCTGAGGAGCGAGATCGGGCCAGAGGAGCGTGGGCACGGTCACCTCGACATGAGGCTTCTCCGAGACGGCGCCGTACTTGGCCGCGTCGGCCGCGCGCTCGAGCGATTCCACGTGCGGCGTCAGGGTGACGATGCCTGCGAGCGCCTCCGCGGCGAGACCGGGAACGCGCGGCAGGGCCCCCAGCGCATAGAGCACGACGGCGGTGCAGCCGCGGAATCGGATATTCCGAACCGCGTGGATGAACTCCGGATCGAGCCAGACCGGGTCAACCCAATCGAGAAACGTGCGCGCGGGATCGGCGGTCGAGAGCACGTACCTCGAGTCGATCACCTCCCCACCCTCGAGCACCACCCCGGCGACCGCGTCGTCCTTCACCTGGACGCGCGCGACCGGGGCGCCGGTGCGAACGGTAACGCCGGCCCTGCGGGCCGCCTGCTCCGCCGCCTCGGTGAACGCGGCGGGTCCGGCCCGCCACGGCACGCGGCCCCGCACCAAGCCAGCGGGCGCCCCGACCAGGTAGTGGAGCAGGACGAAGCCGGTGCCGCCGGAGCGCGGGCCCTGCTGGAAGTCCTGAATTCCTCCCGCGGCCACCGCGGCCTTGAGCGGCGCGCTCTCGAACCAGTCGTCCAGAAGCTCCCACACCGACATCGGGAGCGTTCGGAGGAACTCGATCATGTCGACGCGCCCCAAAGCCCGGAACTTCCGGCCGACCCCGAGCAGCGGAAGGAGGTCGCCGAGCGCACGCGCGTCGATGTCCGGAGCAGGCGTCTGGTAGAGGACCTCGAGGAACCCTGCCAGCTTCCGGATGCGCGTCGTGAAGGCCGGCCATTTCGCGGCATCCCCTGGCGAGTGAGCGCGGATTGCCTCTGCGGCGCGGGAGACGTCGCGTGAAAGGGTGAGGAACTTCCCGGGCTCCACCGCGACCGACAGCGGCGCGTCCGAGGCCGCGCGCTCGATGGCGCTCAGCCGGAGGGCTTTGGCGACCGTCGGAGGCAGCCAGCCGGGATCCGACCCAAGCGGAGCGGCCCGAAACCCAGGCGCGAACTCCACGACGGCGCCCTGGCCGCCGGCCGCCTCTCCCCCCTCGAGCAAGAGGACGCGGAGCCCGGCATCGCCCAGCGTCGCGGCGGCGGTGAGCCCGTTCGCTCCCGCGCCGATCACGATGGCGTCGTATCTCTGCGCCGTCATTGCCGGCTCCTCAAGATCTCGAGGGCCGCGAGCCTTCCCGATGCGCCCATGATCCCCCCGCCGGGGTGGGTTCCCGCCCCGCATTGCCAGTAGCCGTGGATCGGGGTGCGGTACTTCGCCCACTCCGGGACCGGCCGGAGGAAGAAGAGCTGCTGGAGCGCCAGCTCGCCCTGGAAGATGTTCCCCTCGGAGAGGCCCGTGATGCGCTCGATGTCGGCGGGCGTCAGCACCTGGCGGTGGAGGATCAATGATTTGATGTTCGGGGCGTAGCGCTCCAGGGTGTTGACCACCGCGTCCCCGAACGCCTCGCGCTTCGCGTCGGTCCATCCGCCGTTCAGGGCGTAGGGCGCGTACTGGACGAAGATGCTCATGACGTGCTTCCCCGGCGGCGCCATGCCGGGATCGATCATCGACGGGATCACGATGTCCATGTACGGATTCCGCGAGAATTCCCCGTACTTGGCGTCGTCGTAAGCGCGCTCCAGGTATTCAATGCTGGGACTGATGGAGACCGCGCCGCGAAGGTGCGGACCCTTCCCAGGAAGGCAAGTGAAGTCGGGGAGGCCGGACAGGGCGAGGTTCACCTTCCCCGAGGAGCCGCGGAACTTGTAGCGGCGCACTCCTTCGAGGAGCTCAGCCGGAAGCGACCCCGGCTCGACGAGGCGCGTGAACGTGAGGCGGGGATCGAGCCCCGATACGACGAGGTCCGCGGCGATCTCTTCCCCGCTCGCGAGCGCGACGCCTGTCGCGCGCCCGTTCCGGACGATCACGCGCTCGACGGCCGCGTCGGTGCGGATTTCGGCGCCGGCCGCGCGCGCCGCGCCGGCGATCGCGTTGCTGATCCCTCCCGTGCCCCCCTTCTGGAAGCCCCATGCGCGGAACGCTCCGTCGATCTCGCCCATGTAGTGATGAAGCAGCACGTAGGCCGAACCGGGCGAGCGCGGCCCCAGGAATGTCCCGATGATGCCGCTGGCCGATTTCGTCGCCTTGAGCGGCCCGAACTCGAACCACTCGTCGAGATAGTCCGCGCTGCTCATCGTCATGAGCTTGTGGAGCGCGTGGAAGCGCTCGGCCCCGAGCGAGCGGAAATGCCCGCCCAGCTTGAGGAGCCCGCGCAGATCCGACGGCGCGAGCGACGCCGGGTCCGGCGGGACCATGCCGATGATCGGCTTCACCGCCATGGCCATGTGGTGCATGAGCCGTCCGAAGACCGACGCGGCATCCGCGTCGCGCGGGGAGTGGCGCTCGAGCTCTCGCCGCGTCTCGTCCGGGTCCGACCACGACCCAAGATAGTCCCCATTGTCCATCGGGGTGATCGTGCTCTCGAGCGGCAGGATCTGGAGCCCGTGCCGCGGAAGGTCGAGGTCCCGGATGATCTCGGGGCGCAGGAGGCTGACCACGTACGAAAAGACCGAGAACTTGAATCCGGGGAAAACCTCCTCGGTCACGGCGGCGCCGCCGATGAGCGGCCGCCTCTCGAGCACGAGGGTCTTCTTGCCCGCGCGCGCGAGATAGGCGGCCGCGACCAATCCGTTGTGCCCGCCCCCGATGAGGACGGCGTCGTATCGCGGGGCGCTCATGCCTTCTTGCGCTCGGGATCGTAGAATGGGAGCTTGCGCACGACGGCGTTGGCCGTCTTCCTCTGGTGCTCGACCGTGATCTCGAGCTGGACGCCGGTGCCGGCCTCGAAGTGGGGCGACTTCAGGTGTGCCAGGGCCAGCGATTTCTTGAGGAGCGGCGACCACGACCCGCTCGTCGCGTAGCCCACCTGAACGCCGTCCCGGTAGACCGGGGCGCTGGTCCGCCAGGCGATGTTCGAGAGATGAGGCGGGAGGTGATGCGCGCGGAAGAGGCGCTCGAACGAATCCCAATCCAGCTCGAGGCCCACGAACCCCCAGGCCGCGCCCCGGGCGCGCTCGGCCGCGAGCGCCCGCCGGCCGTTGAACGGCCCCTTCGCCGCGCTCACCGCCCAACCGAGGTTGATCTCGTAGGGCGACGACTTCCGCGCCTCGATCAGCGCGTGCTGCGCCGAGAAGTAGTCGACGTCGAGCATGATGAGCCCCGCCTCGATCCGCGCGATGTCGAGCGCCCAGACGCCGGTGGGCGTGATCCCGAAGGGCGTGCCGGCCCGGACGAGGGCGTCCCATAGCTCCTCGGCCCGCGCCGCCTCCGCCCAGATCTCGTACCCCAGATCGCCGGTGTACCCGGTGCGGGAGACGGTCACCGGGACGCCGCCCACCGTGGTCTCGACGACGCGGAAATACTTGAGCTTCGTGAAATCGGCCGGAGAGACCTGCTGGAGGATCGCGCGGGATGACGGACCCTGGAGCGCGAGCGTCCCGACCCGCTCGGACACGTCCTCGATCTGAACGTTCATCCCGACCGCGTTCATGTGGAGCCAGCGAAGCGAGGAATCCGCGCTGGTCAGACGGTAGGTGGAGTCGGCCAGCCGGCTCACGGTCCCATCGTCGATCACCTTCCCCGCCGCGTCGCACCACGGCGTGTAGTAGACCTGCCCCACCGAGCACTTCGCCATGTCGCGGGTGATCATCCGGTCGAGGAGCCGGGCCGAATCCGGGCCGGTCAGCATGTACTTGTGGAGGGGCGAGACGTCGATCAGCGCGGCCGCGTTCCGGATCGCCGCGTACTCTCGGTCCGGATGCGGATCGTAGGCGCTCGCCATCTGATAACCCGCCCAACGACGCCACGTCTGGGCGCGCACCAGGGGCGCCGTGCGCGAATGAAATGGGCTGATTTTCAACATGGGACGGAGATTCTAGGGGGCCACGTAAGTTCTGGCAACGTGGCATCTTGAGCGCCTTGCGCCCGAGGACAGCTGCTTACTCTCTCAAATGATTCCGCACGACCTCGACAACCCGCCGCCCCGAAGGAAGGATTCCCATGGTCGAGAGCAGGCCTGCCTGGATCACGGTTCGGCCATCGACGAGGATCTTGTACTCGCCGTAGTGTCCTCGGATCATGTCGACCTCGATTCCAAGCTCACGGCGGATCTTCGCCGCCACACGGGCGGCGTGGAACCGCGAGATTCAATAGGCGCAGAATCGGATGGATACTCTGACCATGCTCAGTCCCTCACCTTGCGGAAACAATACCACCTGGCCGCCGCGCTCTAGAGAAGCCCGAGCCACCCCGCCCAGATGTCCGACCAAGCGTGCGCGATCATCACGGGCCGGAGGCTCCGGCGCCAGAGCGCGAGCGAGCCATACAGAATGCCGAAGAGAGCGATCTTGGCAGTCGCGGCGACCCCCTGATAACCGTGCGAGACCCCGAAGAGCAGGGCTTGCAGCAAGAGCCCGATCACGTTGCTCCGGGTGAGGGCCGCGAACTGCCTCTGTAGATAGCCGCGAAAGACCAGCTCCTCGCAGAATCCCGCGCTGATCGAGAGCGCGATCCAGAGCGTTATTTCCACAATGCCCTTGGGCAAGAGATTCTCGATCGACTTCGCATGGTCGGGGCTCAGCCATCGATCCCAACTGACCTGGATCCCGACCCACGCGAGCCATGCTCCGAGCGCCAGGGCGCCATCGCGCACGACGTCCAGTGGGCGGCTCCACCGCCCGCCGATCAGATCCCTGAGTCTCGCCGCGTCGCCTCCGAGGGCGCCGCGCCAGACGAAGAGGACGAGTCCCCACTCGAGGACGAGAAGCGACAGATAGAGCGGCACCACGCCGGCGTGTGCGGGAGGTGCCGCGGTCTCCCGTCCCCGACCCTGAAATACCGCGCCGCCGACCGTCAGGAGAAGAAACAGTGCGACCAGCACCGCGGTGTGTCGGTACGGAGCCACCGGTTGTGGATGGGTGTATACGCGTTGGGGAGTTGCAGAGTCGGTCACGATGCCCTCTTAGGTTGGGGACGGCGGGGCTTGGCCCCGGGGAGACGAGCACCCATTCGCCGGATTGCCTCGTCGCACCAGAGCACGTGCGCCTCGAGCGAGAGAAGGCCCTTCCGAAGGGTGAGCTGAAGGTGAAGCTCGGAGGTCGGGAGATCGTCGGGATAGCGCGGATCGGCTTCCGCCCATCGGCGATCGAGCATGCGCAGGGCGTCCAGCTTCGTGGCGAAATGGTCCCGCATGCGTCCGAAGAATCGGATCGTCTGCCGCAAGTCCTTCAGCTCGTCCATGAAGTAGACCTGGGCCAGATACGCGAATCGCTCGTCGCCGAATTGGGGCTCGCCGCGAAGCCATTCGCGCAGCGCCCGCCGGCCGGCTGGGGTAGTCACGTAGACGCGGCGACCGGAGCCGCGCTTGGAGGCGGCGGCACGGCTCCGCACCCACCCGCGCTTCTCGAGCCGCTTCAGGGTCGGGTAGATCTGGCTCAGCTCGGCCGCCCAGAAGTAGCCGATCCCCTCGTCGAAGAACTTCTTCAGGTCGTAGCCGGAGGCGGGCCGGCGCAGGAGACCCAGGAGGATGAATTCGAGGCTCATGGCGTGAATATATAACTAATTATACAATTGTCAACATAAAAGACGGCCGCGGCCTTGCGCTGGCTCGTTGCCACCCGCCGGGCCGGTCCGGTCGCCCCAGCCTCCTAAGCTCCACGCAGCGGGGGCTTTAAGACTCTCCGCCTCCTCAAGATGGACCGGCAACCCGCCGATAATCCCCGGATAGCCGTCCGCTCTCCGGAGGAGTCGCCGTGAAACTCGTCGCGTGCCCGAAGTGCCACGCCCATTACGACGTCGCCGACATCACCGACGAGGCGGTCCGCTGCCCTTGCGGCGCGATCATCCCGGCCAAGCCGCCGGCCGCCGTCGACGCGGCGGTGAAGCGGTGCGCGGCGTGCGGCGCCCTCGTGGCCGACGGCGAGCAGGTCTGCTCCTACTGTCAGGCAGCGGTCGCCCGGGACCCGGCGCCGGCGGGCCCCGTCTGCCCCGAGTGCTACGCCCGCAATCCGGAGGGGGCGCGCCACTGCACGGCGTGCGGCGTTGCGTTTCTGCCGCAGCCGATCCGCCGGACCGCCGATCCCCTCGAGTGCCCGACGTGCGCGGGCGTCCATCTCGCCGCGCGAAGCCTCGGCGGGCTGTGGGTGGACGAATGCCCGATGTGCCTCGGCCTCTGGGCGCCGGGCGACGTGATGGACCGCCTGGTCGAGCGCGTTCGCGAGCGACGGCGCCGCGACGGCAAGCCTGCCGCCGAGCACGCACACCGGGAGCGGCGCGCGGCGTGGCAGGCCGAGGTCTCCTACCGGCGCTGCCCCGTCTGCCGGGGAGGCATGCAGCGGAAGAACTTCGGGCATCGGTCCGGCGTCGTCGTCGACTGGTGCGGGAGCCACGGCACCTGGCTCGACGCGCACGAGATGGAGGACATCGCCGCGTTCGTCCTCGAGGGCGGCCTCGAGACCGCGCCCGCGCAGGGGAAAGAAGGAACCTGGAATCTACCGGCCGACCCGGCGCGCACCGCGGCGATTCTCGCCGCCGAGCAGCTCCTCGCCGATGAGAGGGCGCGATCCAACGAGCGAACCCAGCAGTGGACATTCGGCCCCGGGCATCCCTTCAAGGGGATCGGAGATTTGATCGCGGAGTTTCTGAAGCGATGATCGGCGCGCGCCAACGCGCTCGCCAGGACGTTTGATCGAGGAGGAACCGATGGGATTCGTGAACAAGCTCCGCGGCGAGTTGGTCGACATCATCGAATGGGTCGACGACAACCGGAACACGCTCGTCTGGCGCTTTCCGCGCTACCAGAACGAGATCAAGAACGGAGCGCGCCTCGTGGTGCGGCCGGGTCAGTCCGCCATCTTCGTCGATGGCGGACGCATTGCAGACGTGTTTCAGCCCGGCACCCATGAGCTCGCGACGAAAAACCTCCCGCTCCTGACCACGCTCCGCGGGTGGGGGTTCGGATTCAACAGCCCCTTCAAGGCCGAGGTCTACTTCGTCGCCACGCGCCAGGTGACCGAGCTCAAGTGGGGCACCCCGCACCCCGTGCTCCTCCGCGACCCCGAGTTCGGACCGCTCCGGGTGCGCGCATTCGGTACGTACACGCTTCGCGCCTCCAAGCCGGAGGCATTGCTCAAGGAGCTGGTCGGTACCGACGGCTCCTTCGAGGCGGACGAGATCGAGGTTCTCCTCCGATCGATCGTCGCTTCGGAGTTCTCGAAGATCGTATCCACGACGGAGGTCTCGGTGGTCGACCTCGCTTCCAACTATGGCCGGCTCTCCGAGCAGCTCCGGACGGCGGTCGTGTCGAAGATCGACAACGAATACGGCCTCGACCTCCCACAGCTCATCATCGTGAACATCTCGGTTCCGGAGCAGGTGGAGCAAGCGCTGGACGCCCGCTCGAGCATGGGCGTGATCGGAGACATGAATCGCTACCAGCAGTATCAGCTCGGCTCGTCGATCCCGACCGCGGCGGCGAATCCGGCCGGCGGGCTGGCCGGGGCGGGGGTCGGACTTGGGATGGGCATGGCGATCGCCGGGCTCGGCACCGCAGGCGCGCCGTCGAGAGCGCCTCTCCCGCTGATCCCCCCGACTCCGGAGGCTGATCTCTGGCACGTGGCGTCGGGCGGGCGGACGTTCGGCCCGTACACGCTGGCTCAGCTCGGACAGGCGGTGTCGGCGGGACAGCTCAGCGGGGAGAGCATGGTGTGGACCGCCGGGATGGACGCCTGGACGCCGATGGGACGCGTGCCGCGGCTCGCGATCCTGTTCGCGCCGCCGCCGCCGCCCTCGGCGGGTTGATCGCGCGGCCGCCGCCACCCGAGACGGCTTGATCGCGCGGCAGCATCACCACCCACCCGCGGGCTAAGCGCTCTTCCGGGTTTTATCGAAGGCTTTGCCGAGGAGCCGGGCCGCGACCCGGCCCACGGGCCCCGACTTCTCCAGCTGATCGAGCGTCAGCGTGATCTCTGCCTGCCGAGCCTCCCGCCTCGTGCGGTCCTCGAGCGGGACGCCCGCCGCTTTGGAGAGCCACGCACCGAGCAGGCGCGGCACGCTGGGATCCCGAAGGACCGACGTAATGCGCCGGCGGTTCTTCGACGACACGCGCGTCCATTGCTCCGGTCTCGACTCGGCGGCGCCCTCCCCCAGGGCCTCCAGGGCGATCCACTCGTCGCTGTCGCTGTCTCTCGACACGACCAGCTCGAGGCGACGCCCCTCGAAGACGTCCTTGATCGTGGATCCAAACCGGCGGCGGAGCGTCAACGATCCCCTTCCGATCCTCCATTCCATGCGACCCCGGGCGAGCCAGACGGTGAGCCACGAGACCCCGACCGTGCCGGCCACGGCGATGATCGCCACGGGGAGCACTTCAACCCGGTGCAGCGACTCCATGACCAGGCCGTACGCCAAGGCACCGGCCGCCAGCGCGGCCAGGGCAACGACCCGGACCCGCAGCCTCTTCGTCGCGGCATCGACCGTAACCGCGCGCTCGCCTTCCGGCGTGATGACCTCGGCCCAACCCTTCGGCAGCGCCACCGGGTCGGTGCGGGGCGCGTCCTCTCGAATCCCCAGCTCCGATCTCAAGGCGGCCGCCGATTCTTCCCTCTCCTCGTTGGTCCCGAGGCGGGTGATCTCGATCCGTCCCTGCGGCGTCTCGGCGACAACGGGGCCGCTCGGGGAGTCGATGACGATGCGCCGGAGCAAGTCCCGGGGAATCTCGCGCCTGCTCCGGAACGGGCCCCGGCAGCGAACAATCGTGAGCCCGCCGGCATTCACGATGAGCCGATCCTCGCCCCACAAGAGCCGCAGCACCTCTCCGATCGCCATGATCCCGCCGAGGGTCCAAAGCGAGAGCCAGAGCAGCAGGAAGCCCCCGGCTGCCAAGGCGGGGCCAAGCTGGAGCGGCGAACGCCCCTCCTCGAACGGCGCCCCGTTCATCAGGGCCAGAATGCCCTTGGCCAGGAATGTGAGCGCGACGCCCTCGCCGATCGCCCACCCGCAGAGCCAGAAAAGCAGGAACGCGGCGGAAACGTACCGCATGGGCCCGCACGACTTGAGCCGCACCTGCCAGCCTTCCGTGACGCGCTCGCCGATCATGACCGTGAATATCGGCAGATTGAGCGGCGTTACTTGAGACGAAGATCGGGGGAGGCCCCACCGCGGTCCGCCAGAACCGCGAGGGCTGACTCCATCAGGCGCGATCCACCCTGCAGCTGTAGCAGCCGGCACGGGCGTTGTGGAGGTGCAGGTAGTCGACCCGCTCATCGGAGAACAGCCGGGACACGACTCCCTCGAGCGACCGGCCCTCGGTGACATCGGAGGCAACCATGATCCCCTCCCGGTCGTAGCCGCGAACGGAGAGCAGGCGGGCCCGGACCGATTCTGGGACTTCATTCACGCCCAAGCGCGCCTCCCGCGCGGCCTCGCGAGCGAATACAGGACCGGAGGAGCGGTATGGGCCCGGCCCGGTGTGATGCGCGTAGGGCAGAAGGATCACCCGCTCGCCCACCTCGGCATCCACGAGGCTCACCCGGCATGGATACCCGGGCTTGGAGTCGGCGACAATCCGGCGCATCCCCCGCGTGGCCAGCTCGGCATCGCTCAGCTCGAAGAGTGCCGCGAATGCATCTAAGGGAAGAGGGGAAATTCGAAACGGTACGGTGGCGATCATCGGATCCTCCTCTGGAGAGAGATTCAACACCCTCAGAGGATCGGGCCGGCCGCGGACCTCGACTATCCGATGCTTGCGGGGAATTTGAGATTTGCTCGATAACGCACGAAGATCAGACTTTAACTGACTGTGTGTAATAGCGTTAGGAGCGACTCCACAAGTAGACCGGGCGGGCCGATAGAGAGGGAGGCATGCACGAGATTCCAGAACATATCCCGATCGTGGTGCAGGACGCCTACGATGACATCGCCCGGCGCCTTGCCGGGCGGATCGCCGAGGTCATCCGCGATCGGCGCAGCCAGGGACAGAAAGCGGTCCTCGGCTTGGCCACCGGCTCGACGCCGGTCGGAATCTATCGGGAGCTGATCCGGCTCCACCGTGAAGAGGGTCTCGATTTCTCGAACGTCGTGACCTTCAACCTCGACGAGTACTACCCCATGTCTCCCGACAGCCTGCACAGCTACCACCGGTTCATGCGGGAGAACCTCTTCGATCACGTCAACATGCCGCCGGAGAACATCCACATTCCCCGCGGCGACATTCCCCGCGACCAGGTCGAGGCGCATTGCCACGATTACGAGCGCGCGATCGCGGACGCCGGCGGCATCGACTTCCAGATTCTCGGCATCGGACAGACGGGCCACATCGGATTCAACGAGCCGGGATCGGACTCCACTTCCCGCACCCGGCTCGTCGTCCTCGACACGATGACGCGCCGCGTGGCCGCGGCGGACTTCTTCGGGACCGAGAACGTGCCGGTCGAGGCCATCACGATGGGCGTCGGGACGATCTTGGAGTCGAGGGAGATCGCGCTCGTCGCGACGGGCGAGCACAAGGCGGCGATCGTGAAGCGCGCCGTCGAGGGCGACGTCGACCGCTCCGTGGCGGCCACCTATCTCCAGCAGCACCCCAACGCGACGGTCTACCTTGACGCCGCCGCCGCGGCCGACCTGACGCGGAGGAAGACGCCCTGGCTATTGGGCGAGATCGCCTGGACCCGCCCGCTCGAAATCCAAGCCGTCGTCTGGCTCAGCCTGACGACCGGAAAGTCCGTGCTCAAGCTGGACGACGTCGACTATCGAGAGCACCACCTGACGGGACTTCTCTCCCGCTACGGCTCCTCCGGAGAGCTCAACGGAATCGTGTTCAACGCCTTGAGCGCCAAGATCCGTGGCCGGAGCCGCCTCCCGCAGGGCCAGCGCATCATCGTCTTCTCCCCGCATCCGGACGACGACGTGATCTCGGCGGGCGGGGTCTTGCGGAAGCTTCACGAGAATCAGAACGATATCCTCGTCGCGTACCAGACGTCGGGCAACATCGCCGTCTTCGACCACGAGGTCCGCCGCTACCTCGAATTCCTGCGCCGGACGGCCCATGATTTCGACTACGGGAACGAGCACTTGGCCCCGCTGATCCGGGAGGTCGAGGACTTCCTGGAGCACAAGCAGCCCGGCCAGGTCGACAGCGACGCGGTCCTGATGCTGAAGCAGCGGATTCGGGAAGTGGAGGCGATCTCCGCGATCGAGGTGCTGCGCCTTCGGCCGGATCAGGCGCACTTCCTCAACCTGCCCTTCTACCAGACCGGAAAGGCGCGGAAGGATCCGATCGGGGAGGAGGACGTCGAGATCATTCTGGGGGTTCTGGAGCAGCACACGCCGCGCATCATTCTCGTCGCGGGCGACCTATCGGATCCGCACGGGACGCACCGGATGTGCAACGAGGCGGTCGAGCGGGCGCTCGAGCGCTACGCCGGCGAGAGGCCGGAGATCTGGTATTACCGGGGCGCGTGGCAGGAGTGGACCATCGACGAGGCCGACGTCCTGGTCCCACTATCCGAGGAAGAGCTGCGCCTCAAGATCAGCGCGATCTTCAAGCACCAGAGTCAGAAGGACCGCGCGCCCTTCCCCGGCGTGGACGAGCGCGAGTTCTGGCAGCGCGTCGAGGAGCGGAACCGGGCCACGGCGCACCTGGTCGATCAGCTCGGACTGCCCGAGTACTTCGCGATGGAAGCGCTGGTGGTGCGCCGGGGATCGATGCGGTTGGAGCGCGTCCCCTCGTTGATTCCGGGGTAACGCGCTCGCCGCGTCACCCCGTGATGCGCATCCTGTAGAACGACCGCCACACGAACGTCATCGAGACCAGGAAAAATGCCGCCGCCAGGATGCTCGTGAAGCCGGCTCCCTGCTGGCGCGTGAGCGAGACGGCCAGCTCGACCGCGAGAAGGCCGAAAAGCGTCGTGAACTTGATGACCGGGTTCATGGCCACGGACGACGTGTCCTTGAACGGGTCGCCCACCGTGTCCCCGACGACGGTCGCATCGTGGAGCGCCGTCCCCTTTTCCTTGAGCACCACCTCGACGACCTTCTTGGCGTTGTCCCAGGCGCCGCCCGCGTTGGCCATGAAAATCGCTTGGAAGAGGCCGAAGAGCGCGATCGAGATCAGGTATCCGATGAAGAAGAACGGCTCGACGAACGCGAACGCCAAGGTCCCGAAGAAGACCGCGAGGAAGATGTTGAACATCCCCTTCTGCGCGTACTGCGTGCAGATCTCGACCACCTTCTTGGAATCGGCGACCGAGGCGCTTTTGGCGCTATCGAGCTTGATGTGCTTCTTGATGAACTCGACGGCGCGGTAGGCTCCCGCGGTCACCGCCTGCGTCGACGCGCCGGTGAACCAGTAGATCATGGAGCCGCCCGCGATCAGGCCCAGCAGAAACGGCGCGTGAAGGAGCGAAAGGTTCGCGACGTACTCGGGCTTCAAGCCCTCGGTCAGGGCCACGATGATCGAGAAGATCATCGTCGTGGCACCCACGACCGCCGTCCCGATGAGGACCGGCTTCGCGGTGGCCTTGAAAGTGTTTCCCGCCCCGTCGTTCTCCTCCAAATTATGCTTCGCCTTCTCGAAGTTCACGTCGAATCCGAACTCCGACCGGACCTGCTCCTTGATCCCAGGGATCGACTCGATCGTCGAGAGCTCGTAGACCGACTGGGCGTTGTCGGTCACGGGGCCATACGAATCGACCGCGATCGTCACCGGGCCCATGCCGAGGAACCCGAAGGCGACGAGCCCGAACGCGAAGACGGCCGGCGCCATCATCAGCGTGCCGAGGCCCATCGTGCTGACGCCGTACGCGAGCGCCATGAGGATCAGGATGGTGATGCCCAGCCAGTAGGCGCTGAAGTTTCCCGCGACGAAGCCCGACAGGATCGTGAGCGACGCGCCGCCCTCCTTCGAGGAGGTGACGATCTCCTTCACGTGCTTGGAATTCATCGAGGTGAAGATCTTGACCAGCTCGGGAATGACGGCGCCCGCGAGCGTGCCGCACGTAATCACCGTCGAGAGCTTCCACCAGAGCGAGCCGTCGCCCAAGGTCGGGATCAGGATGTACGACGCGAGGTAGGTCGCCCCGATCGAGACGAAGGAGGTCAACCACACGAGGCGGGTGAGCGGAGCCTCGAAGTCCATCTTGTCGACATTCTCGTACTGGCTCTTCGAGAGACGCTCGTTGACCAGATAGGAGAGGCCGCTCGCCACGATCATCATGACGCGCATGACGAAGATCCACACTAAGAGTTGGACCTGGACGGTCGCGCTCGCCACCGCGAGCAGGATGAAGGAGATCAGCGCGACGCCGGTGACGCCGTAGGTCTCGAAGCCGTCGGCCGAGGGACCCACCGAATCGCCCGCGTTGTCGCCCGTGCAGTCCGCGATCACGCCGGGATTCCGGACGTCGTCCTCCTTGATCTTGAAGACGATCTTCATGAGGTCCGAGCCGATGTCGGCGATCTTCGTGAAGATGCCGCCCGCGATTCGGAGCGCGGCGGCGCCGAGCGACTCGCCGATCGCGAAGCCGATGAAGCATGGGCCCGCCATGTCCCCCGGGATGAAGAGGAGGATGATGAGCATGATCAGGAGCTCGACCGAGATCAGGGCCATCCCGATGCTCATGCCGGCCTGGAGGGGGATGGAGTAGCACTTGAACGGCTTTCCGGTCAGTGCCGCGAACGCGGTGCGCGAGTTGGCGAACGTATTGATGCGGATTCCGAACCACGCGACGCTGTAGCTTCCCGCCATGCCGACGAGGCTGAAGAAGAGGATGACGGCGACCTTGAACGGCGGGAATCCGCGCGTGACGTGGCCGGCCGCGTCGACACCGGTCACGGCCAGCCAGCCGAAGTAGACCAGGACGATCGCGCTGATGAAGATCCAGAGGACGATCAGGAACTTGCCCTGCTGGAACAGGTAGGTCTTGCAGGTCTCGTAGATCAGATCGGAGATCTCAAGCATCGCCTTGTGGACCGGCAGCCGCTTCAGCTGCGCGTAGTTCATGATCCCGAACGCCATCCCCAGGGCGCAGACGAGGAGCCCAAAGAGGAGGAGCGTGTGCCCGTTCAGACCTCCCGCGAACGTCACCGTGCGGAGGTCCGGCAGCGTGAGGTTGGCCTCTCCGCCGTGGTGCCCACCGCTCTCCCGGGCCATCGCAGCCGGAGCCAGCGCTACGAGCGCCAACGCTAGGAGCATCGGCACCATAAGCAGGGCAAGAATCCCCCGCTCCCTGCTCTTTCTCAGAAACGTCATGTCTACCTCACTTCGAGCTTGAGCTGTCCGTGGGGTTGGCCGCCTGGTGGGGGGTGCCAGACGCTTCATCGCCCGTGACTGAGTGGAAACCCCCGCGCAAACCTTGGGTTTATAGCAGGTTGAGGGGCGGGTGTCGAGGGCTGGGTTCGCGGGCCGGGTCGAGCCGAAACGGGCCGACGAGGGCCTTACGACGCCTCGCTGACCTCATTCGAGAGTAGCTGGTCGATCGTCTCGCGCCGCCTGACGAGGCGGAACCGGCCTTCGCTCTCGCGCATGACCTCGGGGGCCGTGGGGTAGGAGTTGTAGTTCGAGGTCGACATTGCCGCGCAGTAGGCACCGGCGCCGCCCACCACCACCAGATCGCCGATCTCCGGCAGCGGCACCTCCCGCGGCGCCAGCGCCTCCGGGTCGCCCGAAGCGGGCGTGAGGATGTCGCCCGTCTCGCAGCAGGGTCCGACGAACACAACCGCGGTCTGGGGCCGCTTGCTGGCGACGACCTCGATCGGGTGCTGGGCGCCGTAGAGGGACGGCCGGGTCACTTCCGTCATGCCGGTGTCGAGCTTCGCGAAGACGTACCCGCCGACGCCGGTATCCACCACGTCGACGCAGGTCGCCAGGACGAGGCCGCCGTTCGCGACCAGGTAGGTGCCGGGCTCGATCTCGAGGCGGAGCGAACGTCCGGTGCGACGCTGGAAATCGAGAAGCGCATCGCGTACGACCGCCCCGACCACCGCGAGGTCGGTCTCGTGCTCCCCCGCGACGCGCGCCACCTTGAATCCGCCCCCGAGGCTCACCGTCGCCACGTCGAGCAGGCGCTCGGCGATGTCGAGTACCATCGAGGCGACCCGGGTCCAGACGGCGGGATCGTTCCCCGATCCGATATGGGTGTGGAGGCCGCGGATCGTGACCCGGTGCCGCGCGGCGGTCGCCTTGGCTTCGTCCAGGTACTCGTGCCAGATCCCGAAGCTCGAGGCGGGCCCTCCGGTGTTCACGCGGTGTATCGACCCGCTCCCCAGGCCCGGGTTGACGCGGATCGTGACGTCCCGACCGGCGAACGCGTGGCCAAAGCGGTCGAGCTGATGGAGGGAGCAGGCGTTGTAGAGGATTCTTCGCTCGACGAATTCCTCCAGGCGCCTGGAAGGCATCTGCGAGGTGAGCATGATGCGCTCGGGCGCGAATCCGGCCCGGAGCGCCCGCTCGACCTCGTGATCGCTCGACGCATCGATGTGGAGCCCGAGATCCCGGAAGATCCCGAGAACGGCGTGGTTCGAATTCGCCTTGATCGCGTAGCGGACGGTGATGCCGAACGCATGGGGGAACGCGAGGGCGCGCCGCGCCGCCGCCTCGAGGGTCGCGCGGTCGTACACGTAGCATGGGGTGCCGAAACGCTCTCGTACGGCCGCGGCCTCGCGCGGTGTCAGGAACAAATTCTCAACCGCCCCGGGCTAGCGGCCCACCGTATGGGTCGGGCGCGGATTGGCGTGCCGCTGCACGTTCTCGTCACGGCCCGAGCCCACGGAAACGAGCCGGATGGGAACCCCGGCCAGCTCCTCGAGCCGGTCGAGGTAGCGCCGCGCCTCGCGCGGGAGATCGTCCCATTGCCGCGCGCGCCCCGTGGCGGCCTCCCAGCCCTGGAATCTCTCGCAGACCGGACGCGCGTCGCGGAGCTCGGCCAAGGACTCCGGCATCTCCACCACGCGCACGCCGCGGACATCGTACGCGGTGACGGCCTGCACCTCGGTCAGGGAGTCGAGGACGTCGAGCTTGGTGATCACGATCTGGGTGAGCCCGTTGACGCGCACGGCGTGGCGGATAGCGACGGCATCGAACCAGCCGCACCGGCGTGGCCTCCCGGTCGTGGCGCCGTATTCGTTTCCTTCCTCGCGCAGGATCTCCGCGAGCTTGCCCTCGAGCTCGGACGGGAACGGCCCGTTCCCGACGCGGGTCGCGTAGGCCTTCGCCACGCCGATCACCTCGTCGATGTAGGTCGGTCCGATGCCCACGCCCGTGCACGCGCCGCCCGAGACGGCGCTCGAGGACGTGACGTACGGGTACGTGCCGTGGTCCAGGTCGAGGTGGGTTCCCTGCGCGCCTTCGAGAAGGATCCGCTTGCCCGCGGCGAGCGCCGCGTTGACCTCGCGCGACACGTTGGCCACGATGGGACGGAGAAGCTCGGCGTCGCGCTCGCAGCGCGCGAGCACGTCTTCCATCGGCTCGACGGGCGCGTCGGTGCCAACCATGCGGAGCGTGCGCTCCCGCAGCGACCGCAGGCGCTCCGACCGGATTTCGGGATCGAGGAGGTCCACGACGCGAAGCCCCACGCGGCCGGCCTTGTCCGTATAGGCCGGGCCGATGCCCCGCCCGGTCGTTCCGATCGGGCTGTCGCCCCCCTCGGTCTGACGCTCGAGGACCCGGTGGTCGGGCAGGATGACGTGGGCCGATCCCGAGACGAAGAGCCGGCCCTCCACCGAGATGCCCTGCTTCAGAAGCTTCTCCCGCTCCGTCCGCAGCGCCTCCGGGTCGATGACCACCCCGTTCCCGATGTAGCAGACCGTGCGGGGGCGAAGGATTCCCGAAGGAATCAAATGAAGGATGAACTGCTTGTCGCCCACGCAAACGGTATGGCCCGCGTTCGGGCCACCTTGGTACCGGGCAACGACATCCGCCTCCTGGCTCAGCAGGTCGACGATCTTTCCTTTTCCCTCATCGCCCCATTGGGCGCCTACGACGACGCGGCACGACATGACGCTGTTCCCCTCCGAACGCAAAAAAGCCGCGAGGACCTGACCTGGATGGCCTCCCCTCGCGGCAAATCAACTCGGGCGTAGCCAAGTAAGAATACCCGAGCCGCCGGCGCGCCGTCAATACGTTGGTGCGGGCGTGTCCGGTCCTCCTTGGCCCCAAAATAGAGAGGGGAGAGGCCGACCGCTCCTCTCCCCGACTTCTCCGGTGGGCTGTTGGAATTAGCCAGGCCACACCAGGCTAATGCGCGCAGCGTGTAGCGCTAGCTACAGCCACCTCCGCTGATCCGACTGCCACATTTATGCAATGGACCACCTCCTTTCCGCGATTCCTCAATGCTCGCGCCGTCTCGAAACGGTGTCAACGAAAAATCGACTGCCCGGGCGCTCAGCGCCCCGCCGGGGCGGTCTCCATCTGCGTAAGAAGCAGCTTCACGATCTCCTCCCCAACCGCCTCCTGGGCCTCCACGGTGGCCGCGCCGATGTGGGGGGTCAGGACGACCCGGGGATGGGAGAGGAGCGGCGAGCCCTTCGGAGGCTCCCCGGCGAAGACGTCGAGCGCGGCGCCGGAGAGGGCCCCGGTCTCGAGCGCGGCGAGGAGCGCCGACTCGTCCACCAGCCCGCCCCGGGCCGCATTGACCAGGATCGCCCCGCGCGGCATCCGCGCGATCTGGGCCGGGCCGATCATCCCCTTCGTCTCCGGCGCGAGCGGCACGTGGAGGGTCAGGATGTCGGCCCGCCCGAGGAGGTCCTGGAGGGCGAGCGGCTCGACCCCCATGACCCGGGCCCGCGTATCGGAAACATGCGGATCGTGCCCGACGCAGGGCATCTCGAAGCCACGCGCGCGTTGCGCGACGGCGCGGCCGATCTTGCCCAGCCCGACGATGCCGAGCGTCTTGCCCCGAAGCTCCCGGCCCATGTAGCGCGACTTGTCCCACTCGCCGCGCTTGACCGACGCGTCGGCGGCCGGGATCTGCCGGAGGAGACCGAGGAGGAGGCCGAAGACAAGCTCCGCCACGGCCACCGCGTTCGCCCCGGGCACGTTCAGCACCCCGATGCCCCGCTCCTTCGCGGCGGCGACGTCGATGTTGTCGAGCCCGGCGCCCGCGCGCGCCACCCAGCGGAGCCGGGGCGCCGCCTCGATCAGCCGGCGGGAGACCTTGGTGCCGCCACGGACGATCCAGGCGTCGATCTCGGCGACGAGCGGCAATAGCTCGGCTTCCGTGAGTCCTCGGCGTACGTCGACTTGAATCCCTGGGGAAGCGCGCAGCGTTTCGAGCGCGCGGGCGGAGAGCGGATCGCTGACGAGGACGCGGCGGGTCATGCCGCGGCCCCCGGCACTGCGGCGGACCGGGTCACTTCGCCGCGCGGCGGAACGATTCCTGCGCCGCTTGAAGCGCCGTGCCCGGCTCGGCCCTGTAGCCGTGGTCGATCAGGGCCGATTCGAAGGCGCCCACAAGGCGGAGGATATCGCCCTCGTCGTAATAGCCGATGTGCCCCAAGCGAAGGATCTTCCCTTTGAGCTGGTTCTGGCCCCCGGCGATCTTGACGCCGTACCGGTGCTCCATCGTTTTCATGACCGCGCCCCCGTCGACCCCCTCCGGCACCGTCACCGCCGTGAGCGTATTCGAGGGCACCTCCGCGAAGAGGCTGAGACCCAACGCCGTCGCTGCCCGCCGGGTCGCGTCCGCGTTCCGCTGGTGCCGCTCGAAGATCTGGGTGCGCCCTTCCTTCGACATTAGGATAGCCGCGGCGCGTGCGGCCAGCACCAACGTGATCGCAGGGGTGAACGGAGTGTCGCCCCGCTCCAGCTCGGAGCGCGCCTTC
>VBOZ01000016.1:63631-68100 GCA_005893305.1 Candidatus Eisenbacteria bacterium
GCGCCTTCTCGGCGAGGGCCCAGCCGCGGGGGGAGAAGCAGACGAACCCCAGCCCGGGCGGAATCATCATCCCCTTCTGCGAGCCCCAGACCACGCAGTCGATATCCGACCTGTCGAAGTCGAGGTCGTAGACCCCGTAGCTCGTGATCGCGTCGACGATCGTGGAGACGCCGCGCGCCTTTGCCGCACGCGCGATCTCGTTCGCCGGGAAGAGCGCCCCCGTCGAGGTCTCGCTGTGCGTCAGGAAGAGTGCCTTCGCCTTCGGATGCGCGGCGAGCGCCTCCTCCGCCTGCTTCACGGTCGCCACGCGCCCCCAGGGAACGCTCACCATCCGCGCCGTGACGCCGTAGGCCTCGCAGATCACGCGCCACCGGTCGCCGAACTTCCCTCCCTCGACGACGATCGCCTCGTCGCCCGGGGAAAGCACGTTGGCCGCCGCGGCCTCCATCGCCCCGCTGCCCGAGCAGGCGAGCGTCAGGACCGGCTGCGTCGTGCCAAGGTGCTCGGCCAAGAGCTTCGTCATCTCGAGAAATTGGGTCCGGTACTCGTCGGTCCGGTGGTGGATGATCGGCCGCGCCATCGCCTCCAATACTTCGGCGGGAAGCTGGGTCGGTCCGGGAGTGAAGAGGACGCGCTTCAACGGAGGCTCTTTCGCGCGGCCTTACTCAAGAGGGGCGGATCAGTGGGCCAGGTGTACGCGCTCTTCGTCGGGATCGCGCTGGACGCTCTGTCTCGACTCGCCCGGGTTGAGCGCGATCTCGAGCACCTCGTCCATCGTTTCGACGAGCCTGAAGATAACCCCGTTCCGAACGAAGTCGGGGAGCTCCTTCAGGTCCTTCTCGTTCAGCTTCGGAATGATGACCTCTTTCACGCCGGCGCGCATGGCCGCGACCACCTTCTCGTTCAGCCCCCCGATCGGGAGGACGTTGCCGAGGAGCGTGATCTCGCCCGTCATCGCCACGTCGTCCCGGGTCGGGACTCCCGTGAGGGCCGAGACGAGCGCCGTGGCCATCGTGATGCCGGCCGAGGGGCCGTCCTTCGGGATCGCTCCCTCGGGCAGGTGCACATGCACGTCGACGTCCTTGTAGAACTTCTTGTCGAGACCCAACGGGGTCGCCCTCGAGCGCGTGTAGGAAAGCGCCGCGAGGCCTGATTCGCGCATCGTCTCGCCGAGCTTGCCGGTCAAGGAGAGGGCTCCCGAGCCGGGCACCACGCTCACTTCCACGTTGAGCAGGTCGCCGCCAGCGTCGGTCCACGCCAGGCCCGTCGCCACGCCCACGCGCGATCGCCGCTCGATCTGGCTGTCGAGGAACTTCGGAACGCCCAGGTACGCCTGGAGGCCGCTCTCGGTGACGTGGAACGTGCGCGCCTTGCCGGTCGTCGCCTTCTTCCGGGCGATCTTCCGGCAGACGGCCGCGATTTCGCGCTCCAGATTCCGGACGCCCGCCTCACGCGTGTATTGGTTGATGATCCCTCGGAGGGCCTTGTCGCCGATCTTGAGATCGGTCGGCTCGAGGCCGTGCGCTTTGGCTTCCTTGGGGAGCAGGAACTTCTTCGCGATCTCCACCTTCTCGAACTCGAGGTACCCGGGCAGACGGATGATCTCCATCCGGTCGACCAGGGCCGCTGGGATCGAGTAGAGGGTGTTGCTCGTGGTGATGAACATCACCTGGGAGAGGTCGAAGTCGACCTCCAGGTAATGATCCTGGAACGTGTGGTTCTGCTCCGGGTCGAGCACTTCCAAAAGCGCCGACGCAGGATCGCCGCGGAAATCCATCCCCAGCTTGTCGATCTCGTCGAGGAGGAAGACCGGGTTCCGCGAGCCGGCCCGCTTCATCCCCTGGATCATGCGCCCTGGGAGCGACCCGATGTAGGTGCGCCGATGCCCGCGGATCTCGGCCTCGTCCCGCACGCCGCCCAGCGACATGCGGATGAACTTCCGCCCGAGGGCGCGGGCGATCGATTTCCCGAGTGAGGTCTTACCGACGCCGGGCGGGCCGACGAAGCAGAGGATGGGGCCCTTCAGCTGACCCGACAGCTTCAAGACAGCCAGGTACTCGACGATCCGCTCTTTCACCTTCTTCAGCCCGTAGTGATCCTCGTCGAGGATCCGCTCTACCGCCTTGATGTCGTGGTTGTCCTCGGTCAGGATGCTCCACGGAAGCGACACCAGCCAGTCGACGTAGTTGCGGACGACGGTGGCCTCGGGCGACATGAACGACATCTTCTGGAGCTTGTCGAGCTCCTTCATCGCCTTGTCGTTCACTTCCTTTGGCATCTTGGCCTTCTTGACCTGCTGGATCAGCTCCTCGATCTCGTTCGAGAACTCGTTCTGGTAGCCGAGCTCCTTGCGGATCGCCTTGAGCTGCTCGTTGAGATAGAACTCCTTCTGGTTCTTGTGGACCTGGCTCCGGACCTGGCCCTCGATCTTCCGCTCGAGCTTCAAGATCTCCAGCTCGCTCGCCATCGTCCGGCTCAGAAGCCGGAAGCGCTCGACCAGATCGTCCTGCTCGAGGATCTCCTGCTTCACCCCCACCTTGAGGATCATGTGGGAGGCGATCGTGTAGGAGAGAAGAACCGGATTCGCGATGTTGTTCGCGTTCGAGAGGATCTCGTCCGGGACGCGGCGGTTCAGGTGGACATAGTCGTTGAACGAGGCGAGGACGTTCCGGGTCAGGGCCTCGAGCTGCGGCTCGGGCTGCATCTCGTCCTTCAGCACCGTGACGGAGGCCGACATCGAGTCCGCGCCCGAGAAGAACTTCTTCGCCTTCCCGCGGCAGATCCCCTCGACCAGAACCCGCATGGTCCCGTCGGGGAGGCGGAAGAGCTGGAGCACGCGCACGACCGTCCCGATTCGGTAGAGGTCCTTGGAGGCAGGGTCGGTCACCTCGGGGCGGCGCTGGGCCAGGACGAAGACGACCCGGTCCTTCTGGACCGCGGCCTCGATCGCGTTCACCGACGCGACACGGCCCACGAGGAGCGGAATGGTCATGTATGGGAAAATGACGACGTCCCGGAGCGGGAGAAGCGGAATCCGCTCCCGGATCTCGAATACCTCGCCGTCGCGTTCGACTCGTGTCATGAGTTAAGCCTCTTTCCGACGCCGATCGGCCCGATGGGTCAAGATCGGCTGCGCCTTCTTTTCGATGACCTCGCGCGTGATCGTGCAACCCACGACCTCCAGGCGAGAGGGAATTTCGTACATCAGGTCCAGCATGGCCTCTTCGAGCACCGCGCGCAGACCCCGCGCGCCGGTTCCGCGCTTCAGCGCCAGCTCCGCGACCGCCTCGAGGCCGTCCTCCGTGAACTCGAGCTTGACTCCCTCCATGTCGAAGAACTTCTGGTACTGCTTGGTGATCGCGTTCTTCGGCTTGGTGAGGATGTCGATGAGCGACGCCTTGCTGAGCGAGTCGAGGGCCCCGATTACCGGGAGCCGCCCCACGAGCTCGGGAATCAGCCCATAGCGAAGAAGATCGTCCGGCTCGACAAGCGACAGAAGCTCGCCCAGGTTTCGATCCTTGCGGCTCTTGATCTCGGCGCCGAAGCCCATCGCCTTCTGGCTCACGCGGCGCTCGACGATCTTCTCGAGCCCCTCGAACGCGCCGCCGCAGATGAACAGGATGTCCTTGGTGTTGACCTCGATATATTTCTGCTGCGGGTGCTTCCGCCCGCCCTGCGGCGGGACGTTGGCGATCGTCCCCTCGAGAATCTTGAGGAG
The DNA here is from genome assembly GCA_005893305.1 of Candidatus Eisenbacteria bacterium. NCBI lineage: Bacteria > Candidatus Eiseniibacteriota > Candidatus Eiseniibacteriota bacterium. The sequence continues at coordinate 67,350 of VBOZ01000016.1, forward strand.
CGCCTGCTGCACGCCCTCCCCCGAAACGTCGCGGGTGATCGACGGGTTCTCGGACTTGCGCGAGATCTTGTCCAGCTCGTCGATGTAGACGATGCCGTGCTCGGCGTTGACCACGTTGAAATCGGTCGCCTGGAGGAGCCGGACCAGGATGTTCTCGACGTCTTCACCGACGTAGCCGGCCTCGGTGAGGCAGGTCGCGTCGACGATGGCGAACGGCACCTTGAGGATGCGCGCCAGCGTGCGCGCGAGGAGCGTCTTTCCCGTTCCGGTCGGACCGACCAGGAGAATGTTCGACTTCTCGAGCTCGACCTCCTCGACCGTCCCGCCGGAGTAGATCCGCTTGTAGTGGTTGTAGACCGCGACGCTCAGAGTCTTCTTGGCGCGATCCTGCCCGATGACGTAGTCGTCGAGCACCTTCTTGATCTCGGCCGGCTTGGGAAGGGAGCCCTTCGGCGCCCCGACGGCGTGATCGGTCTCCCCCTCCAGGATGTCGTTGCAGAGCTTGACGCACTCGCTGCAGATGTAGACCGATGGCCCCGAAACGAGCCGGGACACTTCGTCCTGGCCGCGGCCGCAGAAGCTGCAACGAATGGGGTGGGGCGAGCTGACGCGCTTTTTCATAGTCGGGCTCTTGAGTCTCCTAACCGACCGGTACGGGTACGGGCTCGGGTTTTGCCTTGAGCGTATCGAACTTCGTGATCACCTTGTCCACGATCCGGTAGGCCTTCGCCTCCTCCGCGGACATGAAGAA
>VBOZ01000017.1:0-573 GCA_005893305.1 Candidatus Eisenbacteria bacterium
AGGTACATGACCATGAAGCACGTATCGATCGGCGGACTCGATGTCTCCCGCATAGGACTCGGCGCCATGACGATGGCGGGCTACTACAACATCGGCGCCGGCAGCGATGCCGAGTCGATTCGCGCCATCCACCGGGCGCTGGAACTCGGCGTCACACACCTCGACACCGCCGAGATCTACGGTCCCTACACCAACGAGGAACTCGTCGGCCGGGCCATCAAGGACCGGCGCGACCAAGTGGTGTTGGCCACGAAGTTCGGATTTGTCTCGCACTTCGGCGGCGGCCCCGGCGTGCTCGACAGCAGCCCAGCGAACATCCGCGTTGCGGTCGAGGGGTCACTAAAGCGGCTGGGCACGGACCACATCGACCTGTACTACCAGCACCGGGTCGACCCGAACACTCCCATCGAGGACACCGTCGGCACCCTGGCCGAACTAGTCGCCGAGGGCAAAGTCCGCAACATCGGGTTGTCTGAGGCCGGCCCCGACACGATCCGCCGCGCCCACGCTGTACACCCGGTCGCCGCGCTGCAGACCGAGTACTCCTTGTGGACCCGTGACCCAGAGGCCGAA
>VBOZ01000017.1:590-77590 GCA_005893305.1 Candidatus Eisenbacteria bacterium
TGGGCATCGGATTCGTTCCCTACTCGCCGCTCGGCCACGGCTTCCTCACGGGCGACATTCGATCGCTAGAGCAGCTCTCCGACGGCGACTGGCGAAAGACCAATCCGCGCTTCACCGGCGAGAACTTCCAGCGCAACCTGCGCATCGTCGACGAAGTCCGGGCGGTTGCCGCGGAGGCGGGTGCAACACCGGCACAAATCGCACTGGCCTGGCTGCTCGCGCAGGGCGATGACGTCGCGCCGATTCCCGGCACCAAGCGGGTCGCACGCGTCGAGGAGAACACAGCCGCCGACCGCATCGAGCTGAGCGCTGGGCAAGTCGAACGGCTGAACCACCTCACGCCGGCCGCCGGCGAACGCCATAACGAAGCGAACATGGCCGTCATCGACCGCTGATTAGGCACGGCGCGCGCGCTCCGCACCGGCGACCGACATGGAACTCACCCCCCCAGGAGCTCAAAGCGCCGCTTACCCATCGGCGCAGACCAGTGGGCTTAGTCTGCAGATTCGAGATCTGCGTTTGGTTTGCGAGAGTGGGTACAGCGGCCTGGTAAGGCACTCCTTGCTGGAGTACCGTTCGAGTCGTTATCTCCCTCCCGATCCTGAAGGAAGCGGCCGCCGGAGCGAAGAGTCTCGTCCCGTGAGGTCGTCACGATAGTGTCCTTGGCGCGCAATACCGGAACGGGAGTGGCGAGGGAGCCGAAATGGCGGGAGCCGTCCGTCATCTTTGGCGGGTGGTTGGTCTATCGGTCGCAAACGATCGAAGAAAGGAGTCGATCATGACCAAGATACGCGTCTACAACTTTGCGCTCAGTGGGATCCTTGCTGCGCTCGTGTTTGGTACTGCCCAAGTAGGCGCGGCCGAGAACGACAAGTGGCCCAGTACCAAGGTAGGCAATTCAACCCCTAAGGTTCCGGGCATGCCGACCGTACTGGCGAAGAATCTGGCAAACTTTGACGACCTCGACTTCCGCGTCTACACGAACCAGCAGTGGCAGGACCTCCACAAGTCCCATACGAAGGACGTGATCGTTCACTGGCCAGATGGCCACACGACGCAGGGAATCGAGAAGCACATCGAAGATCTGAAGTACATGTGGACGTTCGCACCCGACAATCGGATCACGGAGCACCCGGTCCGATTCGGTACTCAGGACGGACAGTGGACAGCGGTCACGGGTTGGCTGGAGGGGACCTTCACCAAACCGATGGTTCTCCCTGACGGAAAGACCATCGAGCCAACCGGGAAGGCGTACCGGATTCCGATGGCGACCCTGGGCCATTGGAACAAGGACGGCATCATGTTCGAAGAGTATCTGTTCTGGGACAACGGAGAATTCATGAAGCAAATCGGACTCGGCAACTGACATTCTGGCTACTGCTGCCGCCACCGCACGCGGCTTCCATGCTGCGGTGGTGTGGCCTCACGATGCACCTCGGGAGCGACGGAGCTGTCTCCGGACCCGCTCGAGGAGACGAAGCTCGGATTCACACGGGCCGCGTCACGCGTCCTCACGCCTCGAACCCCATCTTTCTCAGGAACGCGCCCCACCGCGGATCGTTGTGGAGTCCTCGCATAATGACCGCTCCCTTGATCTCCGCGAGCCCAGGATCCCGCTGGACGTGGGCGCGCTCGAGCCACGCGAAGGCCTCGTTGACCTCCCCCCGCGCGGCGTAGGCTTCAGCGATCTGGAATGCGCCATGGTGGGACTCGCGCTCGATCATCGCACGCAGGGCCGTCTCCGAATCCGCGGACCGGCCCTGAGCGTGATAGATCGCGACGAGAGCCAGGAGTCGATAGACGCCCTCGGCTTCGCGCTCGGCTTCCTCCAGTGCTTCCTTCGAACGGCCCTGCGAGAGAAGTGCATGAGCGAGGGCGGCGTGCACGGTGACCCGCTGGGGGGCGAGCTCGATCGCCTTGCGTAGAGCCGCTTCTGCCTCGGCCGGGCGATCGGCCGAGAGATAAGCGATGCCGATGCGGGTATACGCCCCGGCGCTGAGTGGGTCCTGCTCCACCGCCCGGCGGTAGATATCGAGCGCCTCCTCGATCCGCCCCTCATTCTGGGCAAGGATCCCGACCCCATGGCGGCCGACCGCGTTGCCGGGCGCGAGCTCCATCGCGCGCCGGTACGAGGCCTTCGCCTCCTTCCAATTCCAGTCGAAGTAGAGCTGGACTCGGCCCAGCACCAAGTACCCCTCGGGCAGGTCGGGCTCGATTGAGAGCGCGCGCAGCGCCGCTTCACGGGCGGCTTCCGCTCCAGTCTGAGCAGGCTCCCAGCCGTGCCCCGCCGCGTTCAGGTGCGCCCGGCCGAGGTCCACCCAGGCCAGGGCATTGTCGGGATCCAACCGGAGCGCTTCCTCGAGATAGCCGATGCCCCGCAGGACGTCCTCCGGCGTGAGCCGCTCCAGCATGTGCCGCCCCTGCAGCGCGAGGCGATGCGCTTCCGGGTTCTGACCGCGGCCTCGCGCCGCTCTCGCGACCTCCGCCCGGACCCGTCCGATCGCGCCCGGATCCGGCGTCTCGCCGAGGAGCGCCGTTCGTAGCTCCTTCACCACTGAATGCGCGATGTCGTCCTGCACCGCGAAGATGTCATCCAGGGTCCGGTCGTAGGATTCCGACCAGAGGTGATAGCCGTCGGAGACGTTGATCAGCTGCACCGCGATTCGCACGCGGTTCCCCGCTTTGCGGACGCTGCCATCGAGGAGCGTCGCCACGTTCAACTTGTGGCCGATCGAGGCGAGGTCTTCCTTCTTCTCCTTGAACTGAAACGACGACGCGCGCGCCGCGACACGGAGCCCCTGGATCTTCGCGAGCAGGTTGAGAAGCTCGTCGGCCAGCCCGTCGGAGAAGTATTCATCCTCCTCGTTGTGGCTACGGTTCACGAACGGGAGGACCGCGATCGACGCCGTCCTCGAAGCGGGAGAGCCCGCCGGGCGGACCGAGTCGCCTAGTGTCCGCTGGATGGCCTTCAGCTCGTTCCGCGCGTCGAGCGCCGTCTGCAGGCGGTCGCGTGGGTTCTTCTCGAGGCAGCGGACCACGAGATGCGCGAAGCGGTCGGGAAGATCGGCGCGCAGGGTGGTGAGAGGAACGGGGGTATCGCGCAGGATAGACGAGCTCACGTCTACGGGACTCGCCCCGCCGAAAGGCCTTCGGCCCGCGGCAAGCTCGTAGAGAATGACTCCGAACGCGAAGAGATCGCTTCGCGCGTCCGCCGTTTCGCCGCGAACCTGCTCGGGCGACATGTACGGGACCGTCCCTAGGATTTGCCCTTCGCGTGAGAGTGGCTCCGCGAGCGCCGCGATCCGCGAGACGGCTGCGGTTAGCTCGCTCGGCCCCGAGTCGACGGCCGTCTTCGCAAGACCGTAGTCCAGGACCTTGACCCGGCCGTCGTGCGTCACCATCACGTTTCCGGGCTTCAGGTCCCGATGGATGACACCGCGCTCGTGCGCCGCCGCCAGCGCTTCGGCAAGGGGAATCGCGAGGTCCAGCAGACGCGCCAAGGGGAGGCCGGCGGCCGCGACCAGGGTCGCGAGGCTACCGCCCTCGAGGAGCTCCATCGTGAGAAAACGAATCCCGTCCTCTTCCTCCACGGAATAGATGGTCACGATGTTCGGGTGATTGAGACCCGCGACCGTGCGCGCCTCGCGCTCGAACCGGGCGAGGCGATCGGGGGAGGAGGACACCTCAGAGGGCAGTACCTTCACCGCCACGTCACGGCCCAGGCGCAGGTCCTTCGCCCGATAGACCTCGCCCATCCCCCCCGCTCCTAGGGGCGCCATGATTTCGTAGGTACCTAGGCGGGTTTTCGGGGAAAGGACCATAGGGCCCAGTTTAGTCTTCGGGACGGGGCGTGTCAGCAGGGAGACACTTGGAGTAGGAATCTCGGAAATTCACCTGCTCACTAGGGCCATGCGGGCTTACGGACCGCGAAGCATCGAGCAGGTTCGGGCGCACGAGCGCTCCACTCGCGAGGTGTGGCGCCACGCGTTCCTCGTCCGCAAGCGCAAGACCCACGGCATCGAAGGCTGCATGGAGCACAACTTCAACGTCGTCGACGACGAGCGGGTACTCGGCGATAAGTTACACTGCGACAAACGGCGGAGGGGTGGCCGAGTGGTTTAAGGCGGCGGTCTTGAAAACCGCTGTGCTGCAAGGCACCGTGGGTTCGAATCCTACCCCCTCCGCCAACAATGCCGCCCGCTACTGGCCTCGTTTCCTGGTTACGTAAAGCACCGCGACCGTCCACGTCGGGAAGAGATCCACGAACGGCGTCAGTTCCGCCACGATTGTTGGCAGAAATGCGACGTGCCACCCCAGCATCAAGACCATGGCGAGTCCAACCAGCACGTCGAGGACGCCATTGAGCGGAGATAGAATGCCGGGGAAGAAGGCGGGGAAGATCACGATTTGAAGCAGGTCGGCGGCCACGGCGACCCAACGGGCGAGAAGCTTTCGCCGGCCCGGTTCAATTCCTCGCCAATATCCACGCCCGATAGCGATCACACTTCGAATCCTACCCCCTCCGCGAGTTGTTTCGTGGTATAATGCGCGCTGCTCTTCATCATTCGCCGCGCGCCAGACCCGAGCGGGATGGTTCCCTCGCACCTTTCGACGCGCACGTGGAAAACTCCCCAGTCCACGCAGGAGGCAGGAATGAGGCGCCCGCTCCGTTTCAACCCCGTACTCTTCATCACCCTCGTTTTCGCAATCTCGATCCTGTGGGCAACCGGATGTAGCCGTGATGAGTCGCTTACCGGCCCGTCGCGCACGGGCGACGCCCAAGCGCTTCGCCTGGACAGCCCGGCCGTCATGGCAGCGATGGTTGCTCAAGATCGCGCGACGCCGGCCCTGCTTCGGCAGAGCGGAATCCTCGGCACCGGCATCTCGGCCGACGCGGCAGGGAAGCCTGTGATCCTCGTTTACACCGAGCGCGCCGGTGTGGCGGGCGTTCCCAAGACTATCGACGGGATCGCGACACAAGAATTCGTTACGGGAAAGGTCGTTGCCTACGCGAAGCCGGGCGGCGGCACGCTCCAGATGGGAACATCGACCGGCAACGACAACGAGTGCGCGTCCGGCACGCTGTCGTGCGTGGTCATCAAGGGCGGGACCGAGTACTTCCTCTCCAACAATCACGTCTTCGCCCGCGAGAACGCTGCGTCGATCGGTGAGCGGATCGACGCGCCGGGCCGGTACGACGGACATCCGAAGTGCGCTCAGACTCCAATCGCGGCCACGCTTTCTGATTATCAGCCGATCAACTTCGGTGGGAACAACACGATCGACGCGGCCATCGCACGGCCCGATCCGGGCCGCGCCTACACGTCGGTGTCGGCCGGCGGATACGATCCGTCCTCCACGGTCGTCTCGCCCTCGGTCGGGCTCGCCGTCAAGAAGCAGGGCCGCACGTCCGGCCTCACGCACGCGACGATTCAGGCCATCAACGTGACGATCACGGTTGGATACTCGGCTGGGACCGCGGTGTTCCAGAACCAGATTCAGACCCCGGGACAGTTCATCCGGGCCGGAGACTCGGGCTCGCTCATGGTGACCGAGACCGGCGCCAATCCCGTCGGCCTCTGCTTCGCTGGCAGCTCGCAGGCCAGCTTCGCGAACCCGATCGGTCCGGTGCTCCAGAGATTCGCCGCGACCGTCAAGTAGCGGGGTAATGCAGTTGCGGAGGGGCGGGGCTCGATGGCGCTCCGCCCCGACTCTTTGCCTCGAGAGGTGCCAATGCGTCCTCCGTTTCGCAGCGGCTGTCATCGCTGTCATGGTGGGGACGGGTTGCGCTCGCCCTCAGTCCGCAAGCCATGAGCCGACCGGCGCCGCGCTCTCGCGAGATTCCTCGATGACGGCCCCCGACGTCGCCGACGTGCTTCGGCGAAACACTCCTAAGCTCATGGCGATCCCCGGCGTCACCGGCACGGGTGAGGGGAAGCGGGGCGCGCAGGCCATCCTCGTCGTTTACGTCGGGCGCGCCACGCCGGAGCTCAAGCAGCGAATCCCCGGCGAGCTCGAGGGCTACCCGGTCGAGGTGCGGGAGATCGGGAACGTGACCGCGCCCCCGCCGTAGGATGCGGCACCGACACGGTTATGACTCCTCCTTGACGAGCGCTGGCTACAAGGCGTAAACTCCGTCCAGTATCCTCTGAAAATTCTCCCTCGGCAGTCGTCTCCCGGCACTCGTCTCCGTCGTTGTCGCGGTACCGTTGTCGTGACGGAATTCCTCGCGAGGAGGGGTTCATGAGGCTTCGTCCCCTGTCTTCCGTTCTCCCTGTCGTCCTCTCTGCGGTTTTCTTCGCTGCCCTGGCCCCGTCGAAGGCGCAGGCAATTTCGGTCCAACTCTCCGAAAGACCCGCGCTGCGGGCCGCGACGGTCAGCGCGATCAGCCTCAACGCTCCTGACTCGACGAGCGGTCTGGAGAGTGAATTTGTCTCGATCACGGCCACGGCCGGGAGCGGCGACCCCCATTCGATCATCACGATCGGCGCGAGCGGGTTCCCTCCGGGGCTCTCGTTCACGACCAACACGCCGACCGGGATCAACCCGTCCGCGACGATCAGCGGCACCCTGCAGCCCGGGACGGCCGGCACCTGGTTCATTGAATGGCACGCGAGCGATCAGTTCGGCGCGACCGATTCCACGTTCACCCGACTCACAGTGACGTCGCCGAACAACGCTCCAATCCTGAGCCAACCGAACAACATGACCGTGCCCGAGGGGACAGTCGCGAACCAGACACTTCTGGCAACGGACGCCGATGGCGATCCGTTGTTCTTTTCAAGCTCGTCTGCGCCATCGTTCGTGAGCGTGACAACGGTCGACCCAGATTCGGGAACGGCGACCGGAAACGTCCACGTGGCGCCCACGTTCAACGACGCAGGGTCCTACTTTGTCGAGATCGACGTCACCGACGGCGTGTACTCCGACTCGCGGTTCATTTTCCTCTCGGTGCCGGATGTCCCGGAGCCGCCGGCTCCCGGGCAGCCGGTCTGGGAACGATTGGCCGATATGCAAGACCCGAGGACCGGCTCCGGCGTCGAAGGGGCCGCCGCAAGCCTCATCGGGAACAAGATCTACGTAAGCCACGGATACCGCTATTCCGACACGGCGTATCTCTCGATCTATGACATTCCGTCGGGAACATGGACTCACGGCGGGACGACGGCGCCCACCGCAAGAGTTCCTCGATCCGAAATGGCCGGAGGTCAGGCATTCGGGAAGCATTACGCGATCGGGGGGCGAACGGGGCCGAACGCGGAGGTCGAGGAATTCGATCCTGTCGCTCAGACATGGACAACCCGGGCGCCCATGTCCCTGGCCCGGGGCGGCGTCGGCGCCGCGAGCTGGGGAAACAAGATCTACGCTGTCGGCGGCCGGAGTGGCGCCTCCTACGGAGGGGGACTGATCTACAGCATGAACGAGGTTTACGATCCGACCGTCGATCGCTGGACGACGCTTGCACCGATGCCGGTTGCCGTTTCGGACAACTACGCAACGGTCGCATACGCGGGGAAGGTCTACGTCTTCGGCGGGACCGATGGATTCAGCCACCGATCGGACGTGCAGATCTACAACATCGCGACGAATGCGTGGTCCATGGGCGCACGCATGCCCACGGCCCGCGGAGCCGCCATGGCAGGCGTGATTGGAGACAAGATCGCGGTATTCGGCGGATACAACGGAGGAAACCTGCGTGTGACCGAGCTCTACGACCCGAGCGCCAATTCGTGGACGACCGGTCCGGAGATGCCGTTCGCCGTGAGCGAGATATCGCAGGGAGTGACGTTCGACGGTCGAGGTATCTACGCGATTGGGTCCGGAATCTTCGGCATCTCCAGCTCCATCGTCCTCGCGCTCCGGCCGGTGATCTCCATGGATGCGCCGGCGGCCGTCAGTGTCGACGAAGGTCAGAGCCTCACATTCGCCGTCTCGGCGGCCCACCGAAACGGCCTGGCGGTCGCCTTGGGCGCGACCGGGCTACCGGCCGGTGCGACCTTCCGGGACAACGGGGACAACACGGGCACGTTCACCTGGACGCCGAATTTCATGAGCGCGGGGGCATACACGGTGACGTTCCGGGCCGATGACGGCCACGGGGCTACGAACTCCACCACGACCGTCATCACGGTCCGGAACGTGAACCGGCCGCCCAGGTCGAATCCTGGCGGTCCGTACACGGCTTTCGTGGCCACTCCGATGACATTCGACGGCAGCGGATCGTCGGATCCTGACGGCGACGCGCTCGCGTATCAGTGGACATTCGGGGACGGAACGACGGGGATCGGCGCCTCTCCGGCCCACACGTACGCGGCGATCGGACCGTACGGCGTGGCCCTGCTTGTATCGGATGGCGCCGTGAGCGACCTGGCCACCACGACGGTGTCGGTCGTGGGACAGTTCCTGGCGCGTGCCTTCACGGCGGGCGGCAATCCCTCCATCCGGCTCAATTCCGGAAAGCAGACATGGTGTGCCCAGGTGGAGCCGACCGGATATGCGTTCAATCTGACCCTGGTCGATCCCGCGACGCTCGTCATGAAATCGCCGGGCACGGGTTCCGTGGGCCAAATTTCCGCGCTCACCGATAAATCGCTCGCCTTCGGCGACAACGACCACAACGGCGTCGAGGACATGGCGGCGTGCTTCGGGAAGAACGATCTGCGTCTTCTCTTCAGCAACATCAACGGGACCAGGAGCGTCCCGGTTTCGATCGAGGGGATGCTCTTCGGAGGAGGCATTTTCCGAGCCGCGCTGGACGTGCGCGTGATCGCATCCGGTCACGCCGTCGCCGCGCTCGTTTCGCCGAATCCGCTGAACCCGACGGCGACCCTCACGTTCACGACGCTCGAAGCCGGGTATGCGCGAGTTCGCGTCTATGACGCCGTGGGGAGGCTGACGCGCACGCTACTTGACGAAGCCCTCGTGCCGGCGGGCTATCACGATTTGCAAATCGATGGCCTGGATGGATCGGGGGCAAGGCTCGCCACCGGCATCTACTTCTATCAGGTAGAAACCGCGTTCGGCTCGACGAGCGGCAGGTTCACCGTCCTCAAGTGAGAGGCCGATTCGCCGGCCAAGTCGGGCCGGCGGGTCCTAGTCGAATTCGTACTTCGGATCGGCCGGCGTCTGCTCGGCCCCGACGCGACCGCTGACGATGTCGGCGCGGTTGTAGCTCTCGCCCTTCATCGGGGCGCCCGAAAGCCGCCGCAGCATCGCAAGCTGCCCGGTGTGGGTGAGCGCGTCGGCGATCGGCCCTTGGAAGAGGCGCGTCAGGTCGTACTGGATCTCGGCGTCGGAGGCGAGCAGGTCGTCGAACGCCTTCAACGTCGCGAAGAACCGCGCGCACTCCTTGCCCCAGGCCTGCGGCGTCGCGGTGTTCCATTTTCCCTGGCCCTTCGCCATCGAAACGGCCCAATCGAAGAGGTCGCCCATGTGGGCCACGACCTCAAGCGGGGACTTTGCATTCGGCGCGGGGCGGTAGGACGCGAACGACTCGGGGGCGCCACGCATCGTCTTGGCGGCCCGGTAGGCGAGTGTTGCGACGGCGTGTCGTAGAAGTTGGCGGTCGGTCATGGACGATTCTTCGCTCCAGGGGTGTACCGGCTGGCCAAGCCATACTACCATCGCGGCATGGAGCCCGCTTCCGACACCGCCCATCTCCCGATCCCACCACCCCTCCTCTACTTCATCCCGTTTCTCATCGGGATCCTGCTTCACCATCTTGTCGGCGGCGACCGGGTTCCGGCTTCGGCGCTGCCCGCCGCGCGGATCGCGGGCGCGGTCTTCATCGCGATCGGGCTCGCGATCAACGTCTCGGCTTGGATCGCGTTCCACCGGGTGCGGACGCCCGTGATGCCCACGAGACCGACGACCGCGATCGCCACCACCGGCCCCTATCGATTCACCCGAAACCCGCTCTACCTGAGCTTGGCCGTCATCTACCTTGGGGCGGCCCTCTTGCTTGGATACTTGTGGCCCGTCCTCTTTCTTCCTCTCGCGGTTGTCCTGATAGCGCGGCTGGTCATCGCGCGCGAGGAGACTTACTTGGAGGGGAAGTTCGGCGCCGAGTACGCGTCCTACCGCGACTCGGTCCGCCGCTGGTTCTAACCCAAGCCCGCTAGCGCGAGCCCGCTGACCCTCGAGCCGGCCCGGCAGACCCTCAAAATCCCGGTCAAGCCTCCCGGTCGTCCTTCCGATATATCGGGCGACCGCCATGTCCCACAAGATCGCCATCATGTTGATCCACGGAATCGGCCGCACCGAGCCGGGTTACTCGGCCTCGATGCGGCGCGCCCTCACGCGCCGGTTCGCGAAAGGGATTCGCGGAGCCGTGCCCGATCCCGCCTCCGAGCTGGTGTTCGAGGAGGTGAACTGGAGCAGCGCGCTTCAGACCGGCGAGGATCAGCTCTGGCGCCGGATGCGCGGCGCGGCCCCCATGCGGTACTCGCGACTCCGTAAATTCATGGTGAACTTCGCGGCGGACGCGATCGCCTACCAGCCCGCCCCGTCGGACCGGACCGCGTACGACGCGATTCACGCCCGGATGGCGGCTGCTGTCGCCCGGCTGGCGGAGCGGGCCGGCCCCAGGGCGCCGCTCTGCATCATCGCCCACAGCCTCGGGACCGTCATCGCCAGCAACTACGTGTACGACCTTTGCAAGCGCCGCAAATCGTACCTCTCCGCGAGTGTCCGTTCCTGCATCAACGGCACCCCCGTCGAGCGAGGCGAAACCCTTTCGCTTCTCTATACCCTTGGCAGCCCGATCGCACTCTGGAGCCTCCGCTACCCATCGTTCGGAGAGCCGATCCGATTTCCTCACCGACAGCTCGCCGTTCACCACCCGGGACTTCAGTCGCGCTGGGTGAATTTCTACGACCCGGATGACGTGATCGGGTATCCGCTGAAGCCGCTGAACGCCCGGTACCGGGCCGCCGTGACCGAGGATCGCCCGGTGAACGTGGGCTCGTGGCTCACGAGCTGGAACCCGCTCTCCCACGTCGGATACTGGGACGATCCTAAGATCGCGGACGCGATCAGCGAGGGCCTGGTGGCATCGTGGCGCGCGAGCAGCGCGCTGGCCCTCGTCCCGTCGCGCCGCCCGTCCCGCGCGCGCTCCCGGAGGGTGCGAGCCAAAGGCTGAGCCGCCGCCCCGGCGGACCCGAAGCTCCCGCTCACCCGCCGCCCCGGCTGACCCGAAGCTCCCGCTGAGCCGCCGCCCCGGCCGATCCGGGTCGCGCCCTTGCGGTTCCAGCGTCATCCACGTACCGTGGGCCCGTGCCAGCCCTCGAATCCACCAATTCCGCCCGCTACGAGCGCGGCATGCGATCGAGCGCGATCGGGCTCGTCGTGAACCTTCTGCTTGGCGTGGGGAAGCTCGCGGCGGGCCTCGCGGGGCATAGCCAGGCGCTCATCGCGGATGCGGTCGAATCGCTGGGGGACTCGGTCGGCTCCATCGTGGTCTGGAGGGGGCTCCACGTCGCATCCCGCCCGCCCGACGCCGATCATCCTTATGGACACGGGAAAGCGGAGCCGCTCGCCGCGGCGCTCGTCGCGGTCCTCCTCATGGTCGCGGGCGTCGGGATCGCCGTCGAATCCGTCCACCAGATCACGGTTCCGCACCAGAGCCCAGCGCCCTACACCCTGGCCGTCCTCCTGGGCGTCATCCTCATCAAGGAGACGCTCTTTCGGTTCGTGTCGCGCGTGGGCCGTGAAACAGGGAGCCGTGCCGTCCACACCGATGCCTGGCATCACCGGAGCGACGCGATCACGTCGGGCGCCGCCGCGATCGGCATCGTGATCGCGCTTGTCGGCGGGCATGGGTACGAGGCCGCCGACGACTGGGCAGCCCTCTTCGCGAGCGGGATCATCCTCCTCTCCGGGTGGCGGCTCCTTCGCCCCGCGATCGAGGAGCTTATGGACACGAGCCCGCCGCACTCTCTGGTCGACGAGGCGACGCGCGTGGCCGAGGCCCACCCGGGGGTCCACAAAGTAGAGAAACTTCTCATGCGGAAAATGGGTATCTACTACATCGCCGACATGCACCTGGAGGTCGCACCGGACATGTCGGTTCGAGAGAGCCACGCCCTCGCGCACGGCGTCAAAGAGGACGTGCAACGCCAGCTGCCGCAGATCGTCGAGATGACGATCCACGTGGAGCCGGCGTGGGCCCTCTCGGGAGGGCGCCCGGCCCCGTCGCCTTGACCGGCGGTATCGACCCGGCTATCATCCTACGGCTGAATGACTACGGCTGAATGAGTAGGAGATACCATGGGGAGAGGTGGCCGAGTGGCTGAAGGCAGCCGCCTGCTAAGCGGTTGACTGGGTAAAACCGGTCCGGAGGTTCGAATCCTCTCCTCTCCGCCATCTCGGATTCCGGGACTCGAGTTGCGCGCCCATAGCTCAACTGGATAGAGTGTCTGACTACGGATCAGAAGGTTGGGGGTTCAAATCCTCCTGGGCGCGCCACTACTTAATCTTGGAGCCGCGATTTTGACGAGCCGTCGCCTTCATTCCCCGCGCCGATAGCCGCCCCGCAGAGGTAAAAGATCATGTCGACTCACGGTATGAAACACCGCTACGTGCTTCCCACCGCCCTCGCGGTCCTGCTTTTGGCGTCGGTTGGGGCCAAGGAGGAGAAGAAGGAGCCGGTACCCGAGCGCCCCATCCGCGTCGCCATCATGCCGATCGTGAACGGATCGCCCGAGATCGGCGCGACCAAGATCATGGAGGACATCCTCCGCGACCAGCTCAAGGACGTCCCCACCGAGCGGGCCACGTTTCTCAAGCCGTCGGACACGGAGCGCCTCCTGAGCGATCGGAACGCGCTCGATCGCGCGTACGCGCTGAACGACCGGTGGTCGAAATACGGAACGCTCGACACGACGGCGGTCGCGGGGCTGGATTCGCTCCTGGTGGTCGACGCCATCCTCTGCGTCGGGGTCTCCGAGTGGGAAAACGTCCGCGTAAACGTGGTGGGACGGGGCCAGTCGAACACGACCGTGGGGCTCCGGTTCGCCTTGTATGACCTCAAGTCCTTGAAGAAGACCTGGTCCAAGGATCCGCGTGAGACGCGATTCGCCCAGGAAGTGGATCCCACCAGCGGCTCGGTGACCTACGACGAGACCGGCTACATCCAGTCCCGGAAAGCGACCGAGCCACCGCGCTTCGAGGACGTCGCGGGAGACCTGGTCCGGGCGGCGTTCAAAAAATTCCCGCGCAGGTGATCGGGCAGACAGCCTCGGACGAGCGCTTCATGGAAGCGGCGCTCGCGGAGGCGAGGGCCGCCGCCGCCGAGGGCGAGGTCCCGGTTGGGGCGGTCGTGGTCTGGGACGGCCGGATCGTCGGGCGAGGCCACAACCGCGTCGAGTCCACCCAGGATCCCACCGCCCACGCCGAAATCATCGCGATCGGCGCGGCCGCCCAGACGGTCAAGACGTGGCGGCTCGACGAGGCGACCCTCTACGTCACGCTCGAGCCGTGCCACATGTGCGCCGGCGCCGCCGTGCTCGCCCGGGTCGCGCGGATCGTCTACGGCGCCCGCGACCCGAAGGCCGGCGCCTGCGGCTCGCTCGCGATGGTGCCCCAAGACCTCCGCCTGAACCACCGCGCCGAGGTGCTCCCCGGCGTGCTCGCCGACGAGTGCGGCGCCGTCCTGGAAGCGTTTTTCCAGGAGCGGCGGCGCGCGATGAACCGCCTGGAAAAGTAAGCCGCCTTCACGTATTCTCCCCGACGGAGAGATGCGAGAGTGGCTGAATCGGGCGGTCTCGAAAACCGCTATACGCGCAAGCGTATCGAGGGTTCGAATCCCTCTCTCTCCGCCATTAGACGACGGCGCGCGAGGAAGCGCGCGTGCACCTTAGCTTCCCGGAGAGATGTCCGAGTGGCTGAAGGAGCACGGTTGGAAACCGTGTAAGCATGAAAGTGCTTCGAGGGTTCGAATCCCTCTCTCTCCGCCAGTCTCACAGGTTACCCAAGTGCCGTGGGGATGTAGCTCAGTTGGGAGAGCGCCTCGTTCGCAACGAGGAGGTCACCGGTTCGATCCCGGTCATCTCCACCAGTTTTCTCACGCACGGCAATCGGCCCACGGGCCCCGGAGTCCGGGCGCTGGCCTCCTCGTGGCTTGGCGTTGACGGCCAGTTCCCGCGCAATCGAGAGTCACGAACTCCGTCAGGACCGGAAGGTAGCAGCGGTCAGTGATCGCCTCGATGTGCCGCGGATCCAACTGACCCGAGCCAGAAGCGGGGGGGCCGTCACCGGGCCTCCCGGAAGATCCCCGGCCCGTTAGGAGGCCCCTTGTCCCACCTCGCACTCGCACGCAAGTACAGGCCCCAGCGATTCGCCGACCTGGTCGGCCAGGATCCGATCCGGACGACGCTCGAGCGCGCGGTCGCGACGAACCGGGTCGCGCACGCGTATCTCTTCGCCGGTCCCCGAGGGAGCGGAAAGACGACCACCGCGCGCCTCGTGGCGAAGGCGATGAATTGCGCGAAGCGGCCGGACGGCGAGGCCGAGCCCTGCAACGAATGTCCCTCCTGCCTCGAGATCACCGCGGGGACCTCGATGGACGTGCTCGAGATCGACGGCGCGTCGAATCGCGGCATCGAGGAGATCCGGAATCTGCGCGAAAACGTGAAGTACGCGCCATCGGGCGGCAAGTCGAAGGTCTACATCATCGACGAGGCGCATCAGCTGACCGACTTCGCGTGGAACGCGTTATTGAAGACGCTGGAAGAGCCGCCCGCGCACGTCCGATTCGTCTTCGCCACGACGGAGCCTCTCGAGGTTCCCGACACGATCGCCTCCCGCTGCCAGGTCTTCGAGTTCCGCCGGCTCCGGGCCGAGGAGCTGGTTCGCCACTTGATGGACGTGGCCAAGGCGGAGGGGGCGAAGCTGGACGACGACGCTGCGGTCTTGATCGCCCGCGCTTCCGAGGGGAGCGTGCGCGACGCGTTGAGCCGCCTCGACCAGGCTCTCTCGGTCTCGCCCGATGGGGTCACGGCTGCGGTCGTGGCCCAGGCGCTCGGTCTGGCCGGTCTCGACGCCTACTTCGAGTTGGGGGAGGCGCTCGCGGCGCGCGATCCGAAGGCGGCCCTCGAGACGCTCGACCGGCTCCACGACCGCGGGATGGACGTGGAGGAGGTGGCGGACGGTCTGACCCATCACCTGCGCCAGCTCCTCCTCGTCGCGGTCGATCCCTCGCTTGCGCGCCTCATCGATGCGGCGCCCTCGGACCGCGAGCGCTACGCCGCCCAGGCGGTGCGATTTCAGGCGAACGATCTGAGCGCGATGCTCGCCCTGCTATTGGAGACCCGGGGCCAGCTTCGCCGGGCGGAAGCTCCGCGCGTCCTGCTCGAGGTCTGCTTGGTCGAGCTTTGCACGCTTCCGAGCGCCGCCGACGTGGGTAGCTTGATTGCGCGGCTCGAGGCGCTCGAGAGGCGGCTGGGAGGCGCGGCGCCGCCCCGACGCGCATTGGAGTCGCAGGCGCGTCCAGCCCCACCCGGTCCGCCCGCGCCCGCGGCCACACGCGCACCGGCGCCCGCGCGGGCCGCGGTCACACCGCCCCGAAGCGCCGAACCTCACCCTCCCCCCGCCGAGCGCACGACGGCGATCGAGCCCGCTGTGGCCATCGAGCCCGCTGGGGAAGGGGACGCCGTCGTCCGGTGGCGCCAGGCGGTCGACCGCGTGAAGGAACGGAAGCTTCTCCTGGGCACCTGCCTGGAGGAGGGCCTGTTCCTCGGCATCGCGGGCTCCAATGTCCGCGTGGCCCTCTCGCCGGAGCACGCGTTCCACCGGGCGATGCTGGAGATGAAGGAGAACCGCGAGATCCTGAATCAGGAGTTCGAGCGACTCTACGGCCGGGGCGCCACGCTCGTCTGCGTGAACAGCGACCAGGCGGTCTCGGGCTCCGGATATCAGGTGCGCCCCACGACCCGGGAGGCGGAGCTCGACGAAGAAAGCGCCCAGGACGGCGCCGAAGACGGGCTGGTGCAGCGCATCGTGGATCTCTTCGACGGCGAGATCTTGAAGCCCGGCCCCCAGGGGAGCGGCGCGTCGTGAACATCCAGCAAATGATGAAGCAGGCCCAGGCGCTCCAGGCCAAGATGGCCCAAATGCAGGCGGAGCTGAAGACGCGCGAGCTCGTAGGGGCCTCCGGCGGCGGGAAGGTGAAGGTCACGATGAACGGCGCGCAGGAGGTCACCGCGATCTCGATCGATCCGAGCGTGGTGAATCCGACCGAGGCGGACCTCCTGGAAGACCTGGTTCTCGCTGCGCTCAAAGACGCCCGGGGCAAGGTGACGCGCATGGTCGAGGAGGAGATGGGCCGCGTCACCGGCGGCATGGGTCTCCCGCCGGGGCTCTTCTAGCCCGAATGCAGTTCTCCAGCGCCCTCCTCGAGGCCCTGCTCGCCGAGCTGACCCGCCTGCCCGGAGTGGGGCGGAAATCCGCCCAGCGGATCGCGTTCCATCTCCTCCGCTCCCCGGAAGCCGACTCGAAGAGGCTGGCCGCGGCGATCGTGGATTTGAAGGCAAACGTCCACGACTGCTCGATTTGCGGCAACGTGACCGAGACCGACCCGTGCGCCCTCTGCACCGATCCGCGACGTGAATCGACGACCCTCTGCGTCGTCGAGCAGCCCATGGACGTGCTCGCGCTGGAGCGGACCGGCGAGTTCAAGGGGCGGTACCACGTCTTGAAGGGCGCGCTCTCGCCGGTCGACGGCATCGGCCCCGACCAGCTTCGCCTGCGGGAGCTCTTAAATCGCGTCGATAATGGCGGTTTCACTGAGGTGATCGTTGCCACCAACCCCACGGCCCAGGGCGAGGCCACGGCCCTCTACATCGCCCGCCTCCTTCAACCGAAGCAGGGAGTGAAGGTCACGCGGATCGCGCGCGGGGTCCCGATGGGGTCCGACCTCGAGTTCTCCGACCAGGTCACCCTGGCGCGCGCCCTGACGGGCCGAAAAGAGATATAAGTCCCTGATTTTTGGTAGTTTCCCCTTGACCGACTAGGGGGACGTGTTAGGTTTCCGCAAAATTCCTTGAGGGAGCACCGCGCGGAGGATGGGCCGCGCGGAATCGTGGCCGTGGGGGAAGTGGTTTCGCTGCCGCCTTTACGCGGGCGAGGGTAGGACACCCCTCGATTCCGCGTCCACAAGGGTCGGCGGTACCACGCCGCGAAGCCAAAGGTGTCCAAGGAGCCGAGATAATGGTCAAGGGGAACTGGGCGCTCTTCGAGGAAGACTTCTATTCGATGACCCTCATCCTCCAGACGTTGATGAGGACCGCCAACTCGCGCAGCGTGATGCTGATCGACAAGACGGGCCAGCTCATCAGCACCGTGGGGACACCACCCGATTTCGACGTCATCTCCTTCTCGTCCCTCGCGGCGGCCGATTTCGGCGCCAACGCGGAGCTGGCGAAGATGGTCGGTGAAAAGGACTTCGCCACCCTCGTCCACCAGGGGAAGGACGACAGCCTCTACCTCTCGATGATCGCGAACCGCGTGATCCTGGTCGTGCTCTTCGACAAGAAGACCTCGCTCGGCCTCGTGCGGTTGAAGGCGAAGCGGGCATCGGACGACCTCCAGGTCGTGCTGGACAAGGTTTTCAACAAGTTGCAGTACAAGAACGAGGACATCGCGACGACGACCCTCGGAGCGGACTTCGCGGCCGAAGCGGAAAGCGAGATCGACAGCCTCTTCAAAGACTAGGAGCCCAAAGCTTCGTGTCGCTGATCAATTACTCGTCCCGCGAGATCAACTGCAAGATCGTCTACTACGGTCCGGGTCTCTGCGGGAAGACCACGAATCTCCAACACATCTATTCGAGGGTTCCACAGGATACGCGGGGGAAGATGATTTCCCTCGCAACCGAGATGGACCGGACCCTCTTCTTCGACTTTCTTCCGCTCGAGCTGGGCCAGATCCGCGGATTCCGCACCCGATTCCACCTGTATACCGTCCCCGGCCAGGTCTACTACAACGCGAGCAGAAAGCTCATCTTGAAGGGGGTCGACGGGCTCGTCTTCGTCGCGGACTCCCAGATCGACCGCTTCGAGGCGAACATCGAGAGCCTCGTGAACATGCACGACAACTTAGCCGAGCATGGCCTCTCGTCCGAAAAGGTTCCGCTCGTGATCCAATACAACAAGCGCGATCTCCCGCGCGTCGTGTCCGTACCCGATCTCGAGAAGGAGTTGAACCCGAAGGGCGTTCCGTTCTACGAAGCCGTCGCGCTCCGGGGCACGGGGGTGTTCGACACCCTCAAGCTGACCTGTAAGCTCGTCCTGAAGACCCTCGGCTAGCCGCATGCGGCGCCTCGCCGTCTTGCTCGCGACGGGCTTCGGCGTCGGCTACATCCCGCTCGCTCCCGCCTCGTGGGCGTCGCTCGGCACCGCGCTCTGCCTCCTCCCGTTCCTGCCCCGCTTCGACCCCTGGATCCTCGGGGCCGTCATCCTCGCGGTGACCGCGCTCGGCGTTTGGGCGGCCGGCGAGGCGGAGCGCCCGCTCGGCCGCGATGCCGGCCCGATCGTGATCGACGAAATCGCGGGGATGCTTCTCGCCGTGTGGGCGGTCCCGCTCGGGAGCAGGCCGCTCGTCATGCTCGCCCTCGCGTTCGTGCTCTTCCGATGCCTCGACGTCTGGAAGCCGTTCCCGATCCGCCAGAGCCAGCACCTTCCCGGAGGCTGGGGGGTCATGGTCGACGACATCCTGGCCGCCGCCGTGACGAACCTTCTCCTGCGCGCCGCCGCGCTCGTGGTCCGATGAGCGCCGAGGTGATCACGATCGGTACCGAGCTCCTGCACGGTCTCGTCCGCGACACGAACTCCGGGCGCATCGTGGAGCAGCTGGCCTCGATCGGGGTCGAGGTCCTCTACCTGACGACGGTGGGCGACGACACGGGGCGAATGGCCGAGATCTTTCGCGCCGCGGCGCACCGGGCGAAGACGGTCGTGACCACAGGCGGGCTCGGCCCCACCTCCGACGACGTGACCCGCAAAGCGATCGCGACCGTATTTCGCCGCCGCCTCATTCTCGACGAGGCGGTGCTCGATCGAATCCGCGCCCGCTTTCGGGAGCGCGGGATCGACATGCCGGCGATGAACGAGTCGCAGGCGCTGGTCCCGAAGGGGGCGATCATCATCGAAAACCCCCGCGGGAGCGCGCCGGGGCTCCACTTGACCCACCTGGAGGCGGACTTCTTCTGCCTCCCCGGCGTTCCGTCCGAGGCCGAGGCGATGATGGAGCAGTACGTCCTCCCGTACCTCCGCTCCCGCCGCGTCGGGATGGAAATGGCTCGGCGTGTCGTTCGCACGATCGGGATCTCCGAATCGTCCATGGCCGAGCGGCTCCAGAAGATCGAGGCCGAGGAGTCGATGGTGAAGATCGGCTATCTGCCGCACTCCTCGGGCGTCGACATCACGCTCGCCGCAGCCGCTCCCGAGGCCGCCTGGGTGCTCGACGCGATCGAGCGGTGCGAGCGCCGGGTCAAGGAGGCGGCGGGGGAGCACGTCTACGGCGGCGGGCAGGAGTCGCTCTCGGCCGCGCTCGGGGCGATCCTCGCGGAGCAGAACCTCACGATCGCGACGGCCGAGTCGTTCACCGGCGGCGCGATCGGGGCCGCGATCACGGAGACGCCGGGCGCCTCGCGGTACTACATGGGAGGCGTCGTCGCCTACTCGAACCGCGCGAAGCTGGAGATCCTGGGCGTCAAGGGCCCGACCCTGGAACGGCACGGCGCGGTGAGCGCCGAGGTGGCAGCGGAGATGGCCTCGGGCGCCCGCAAGCGTTTCGAATGCGATCTGGCCCTCTCCAGCACCGGAATCGCCGGCCCCGAAGGGGGAACGGTCGAGAAGCCTGTAGGGCTGGTCTACCTCGGCCTCGCGACCCGCGAGGGCACGCGGAGCTCAAGGCACGTGCTGGGCGGCACGCGCTCGGAGATCATCGCGCGGTCGGCCGCCTACGCTCTCGATCTGGCCCGCCGCCAACTCGCTCTCTCGCGCAGGTGACGCGGACCTTCATCGCGTTGATGATCCCGTCCGACTGGACGGACTACCTCGGGGCGATTTCCCGGGAGCTTGCGTCGAAGATGCGGGGCCTCTCGTGGGTCCGTCCCGAGAATCTGCACATCACGCTCCGATTCCTCGGGGACCTCGACGACGCGGGGGTCCAGCGCGTCTGCGATCTGGTGATCCGGGAGACCGGGGAGGCCGTGGCGCCTCACGCCCGCCTGGGGCCGATCGGCGCGTTTCCGAATTTGAATCGCCCGCGCGTCGTCTGGGTCGGGTTGGCCGAGGGGGAGGAGGCCGTCTCCGCCATTGCCCGCGGGGTGAATGACGCGTTGGGGCGCGGGGGGTTCGGCGAGCCGGAGAAACCGTTCCGGCCGCACCTGACGCTCGCGCGCGTGCGGGAGAGCGCCAGGGGTCTGGAGGCGCTCCGGGACGCTGTCCTTGCGCCGGCTCCGCACGCGGCGCCCCTCGAGCGCATCTGCGTGATGAAAAGTGAACTACACCCGGCCGGAGCCCGGTATACTGCGCTCACTGAAGCCCGACTTCGACGTCCTTAAATTTCGCCCCGGCCCGAACCGGTCCCGGCACGGACCGCCAGAAACAGATCAGGGGGAATCGCGACATGGCAGGGAACACGTCCACGAGCCCATCGGCCAGGGATGCAAGCAACAAGGAGCGCTCGAAGGCGCTCGAGCTCGCGGTACAGCAGATCGAGCGCCAGTTCGGCAAGGGCGCGATCATGAAGCTGGGGGAGGACTCGGCGCGCGTCCAGGTCGAGACGATCCCGACCGGCTCGATCCTGCTCGACGCGGCGCTCGGAGTCGGCGGCGTGCCGCGGGGGCGCGTCATCGAGATTTACGGCCCCGAATCGTCGGGCAAGACGACGCTCGCGCTGACCGTTATCGCCCAGGCCCAAAAGGCCGGCGGGCACGCGGTCTTCATCGACGCCGAGCACGCGCTCGACGCGAACTACGCGAAGCGGATCGGGGTCGACATCGACAGCCTCCACGTCTCTCAGCCCGACACCGGAGAGGAGGCGCTCGAGATCGCCGAGCACCTCGTGCGGAGCGGCGCGGTCGACATCATCGTGATCGACTCGGTGGCGGCCCTGGTTCCGAAGGCCGAAATCGAAGGAGAAATGGGTGACTCGCACATGGGGCTTCAGGCGCGCCTCATGTCGCAGGCGCTGCGCAAGCTCACCGGAACGATCTCGAAATCGAAGACGACGGTGGTCTTCATCAACCAGATCCGCATGCAGATCGGCGTCATGTTCGGCAATCCGGAGACGACGACCGGCGGGCGCGCGCTCAAGTTCTACGCGTCGATCCGGCTGGACATTCGACGCATCGGCGCGATCAAGGAAGGCGACAACAACATCGGCAGCCGCGTGAAGGTGAAGGTGGTGAAGAACAAGGTCGCGGCTCCCTTCAAGGAGGCCGAGTTCGACATCCTCTTCAACGAGGGAATCTCCCGGCAAGGGGAGCTTCTCGACCTGGCGGTCGATCGGAACATGATCCAGAAGAGCGGGACCTGGTTCTCCTATGGCGAAGAGCGGATCGGACAGGGACGGGAGAACGCCCGGCTCTGGCTGAAGGAGCACCCGGACGCGACGGTGGAGCTCGAAGGGAAGCTGCGCGAGGCGCTTGGCCTCACGCGGCCCGCCCAGGATGGGGACCAACCCGCCGCGGCGACCCCGGAAGCCAGAGGAGAGCGCCGGGTCCGGATCTGAGGCGATGCCGCTTCGACCGGATCGGGCAATTTCGGAGGACGCGGCCAAGGAGGCCGCGCTCCGGATCTTGGAGCGCGGACCGAGGACCGAGCAGGAGGTCTTCGACCGGCTCCTGGCACGAGGATTCGTCCAAGACGCGGTGGAGCGCGCCATCGAGCGGCTCCGCCGCGTCTCACTTCTGGACGACCGCGCCTTCATGCGCACCTTTCTCCGGACCGAGATCCCGCGCCGCCCGCAGGGACGCCGGCTCCTCGTCGTGAAGCTCAGGCGAAGAGGAATCCCGGCCGCGCTTCTCGAGGAGCTCGATCAGCTCCTCGCGGAGGACCCCGATCTCGCGGAGCGGTCGCTCGACACCGAGGAGGGAAGGGCGCGGGCCGCGCTCGCGCAGATGGAGCGGCGCCTTGCCCGGCGCGACGCCGCGGATCGCGCCCGCCGCATGCAAGGAGCCTTGGTGCGGCGCGGGTTCGACTGGAGCACCGTGCGCGATCTTGTGACCTACGCGAGAGACGAGGGCCAAGAGCCACACTGATGCGAACGACCGGAAGCAACGAGCTCCGCCAGCTCTTCATCGATTTCTTCAAGGAGCGTGGGCATCCGCACCTCCCCCAAGCTCCCCTCGTCCCGCTCGACGATCCGACGCTGCTCTTTACGTCGGCGGGGATGGTTCCGTTCAAGCCGTACTACTCGTCGCCGCTCCCTCCGCCGACGCGCCGCGCGGTCACGGTCCAGCGGTGTCTTCGCCTCACCGACATCGAGAACGTCGGAATCACCGTGCGCCACGCCACCTTCTTCGAGATGCTGGGCAACTTCTCGTTTGGCGACTACTTCAAGCGCGAGGCGATCGAGTGGGCGTGGGAGTTCGCCACGAAGGTTCTGGAGATGCCGGCGGACCGGCTCTGGCCCTCGGTGTTTCGCGAGGACGATGAGGCCTTCGATCTCTGGGCCAAGCACATCGGCCTCGGGGCGAAGCGCGTGGTCCGCCTGGGCGAAAAGGACAATTTCTGGGGCCCGGCGGGCGGCTCCGGCCCGTGCGGCCCCTGCTCGGAGATCTACTGGGATCAGGGCCCCGGGGTCGGCTGCGGCCGCGCCGAATGCGCGCCCGGCTGCGACTGCGAGCGCTTCCTCGAGTTCTGGAATCTCGTGTTTCCCCAATTCGACCAGGCACCCACGGGCGAGCGGAAGCCGCTCGCGAACCGGGGCATCGACACCGGGATGGGCCTCGAGCGGCTCGCCATGATCCTCCAGGGCGTTCCGTCGGTCTTCGACAACGATCTTCTAGCGCCGATCGGCGACGCGGTGCGGCGGATGGGGAGCGCCAAGGAAGCGGCGGGCGACCGCGGCCGCCACGCGTCGCGCGTCATCACCGACCACATGCGCGCGCTCGTCTTCACCTTCGCCGAGGGGTTGCTTCCCTCGAACGAGGGACGCGGCTACGTGGTGCGGCGCCTGCTCCGCCGCGCGGCCCGGCTCGGCCGCTACGTCGGGATCCAGGGCACGTTCCTCTCGCGTCTCGTTCCCGTCGTCGTGAAACAGATGGCCGCGTACGAGGAGTACGCGTTTCTCGAGCGGGAAGAGCCGGCGGTCGCTGCGGCGATCCTCGAGGAGGAGACGCGGTTCGCGGAGACGTTGGAGCAGGGAGTGGCGCGTTTCGAGGAGACCGCGGCGGCACTGGAGAAGCGGAAGGAAAAGTCGTTCCCGGGCGCGGTTGCCTTTCAGCTCTACGACACGTTCGGATTTCCGATCGACCTGACGATCGAGATGGCGGGCGAGCGCGGCCTCACGGTCGACATGCCCGCGTATGAGGGCGCGATGGAGGAGCAGCGCGATCGCGCGCGAAAGTCGGCGCGGTTCGGATCGCGCCGCGACGAGGGGGGCGCCTGGCGCTCCCTGAGCGAGGGGCCGCACTCGGAATTTCGCGGATACGACGAGTGGGCTCTCGACGGCGTCTCGATTCGCGCGATGCGCGACCTCCCGGCCGGCGGCGCGGGCGCGCCCCGGGAGATCGAGCTCACGCTAGACCGGACGCCCTTCTACGCGGAAGGGGGCGGGCAGGTCGGGGATACCGGCTGGATCACGTCGATGCAGGGCGCCGCGAAGGCGCGCCTCCGCGTCGTCGATACGTACCGGGAGGGCGATTCGATCGTCCACCGGGCGGAGATCGTGGAAGGGACGCCGCACGCCGGCCCGTACCGCGCCGAGGTCCACGCGGAGAAGCGCGCGGCGACCCAGCGGAATCACACCGCCACGCACCTCCTGCACGCGGCGCTCCGCGGACGGCTGGGCACCCACTTGAAGCAAGCCGGCTCGCTCGTCGCGCCCGACCGTCTTCGTTTCGATTTCAGCCATGGGAAGGCGCTCGGGCCCGAGGATCTCCACGCGATCGAGGGCGAGGTGAATTCGAAGATCTTAGCCGACCTTCCGGTCCGGACCGAGATCACGTCGCTCAAGGAAGCGCAGGAGAAGGGAGCGATGGCCCTCTTCGGGGAGAAATACGGCGAGCGAGTGCGCCAGGTGATCGTCGAGGACTATAGCCGGGAGCTCTGCGGCGGATGCCACGTGCGGCGCACCGGGGAGATCGGCTACATGCGGATCGAGTCCGAAGCCGCGATCGCCGCGGGGACGCGGCGGGTCGAGGCGTTGACCGGGGCGCTCGCCTACAAGCGCGCGGAGGAGGATCGGGCGCTTCTCCGGGAGCTCGCCGCCCGCCTCGGCGCGCCGCGCGAGCAGCTGGCGGGCCGGGTTCAAGCGCTCCAGGAAGAGGCGCGCCGGCTCCACGAGCGCCAGACGAAGCAGAGCAAGGAGCAGCTCACCGAGCGGGTTCTCGAGCTGATCCGGAAGGCCAAGACGAAAGGCGATCCCCCGCTGGTCTCGGCCTCGGTGGAGGCGGCGAGCGTGGAGGAGCTCCGCGACGCGAGCGACCTGATCCGAAAGGGGCTTCCCAACGGGGGCGGACTTCTGGCCGCCGTGATCGACGGGAAGCTCTCGGTCGCGGCCTCGGTCGGTCCGGAGGCGGTGGATCGCTTGGCGGCCGATGCCTGGGTGCGCGACGCCGTATCGATCGCGGGGGGCAAGGGCGGAGGGAAGAAAGAGATGGCGGTGGCCGGCGCGAAGGACGCGTCGCGTCTCCGTGAGATCTTGGAGAGAGGTGTCGCGTTCGCGGAGGAGCGCTTGAAGGGATCGAAGACGGCGAGGTCGGCGGGCGCATGAGTGGCCAGGGGCGCATGAGAGACATCGGACGGTCGCTCGTCGAGTCGGCGGTTCGCCAGGGCGCGGCGCACCTCGTTCTGATCGACCCGGATCGCGTTTCGCCGGAGCGCGCGACCGATCTCGCGCGCGAGTGCGCGGATGCGTTCGTGGACGCGATCCTGATCGGGAGCAGCACGCCGCCTGAGCGGGATCCCGCCCTCATTCTCGGCGCGATTCGACGCGGCGCCGACCTTCCGATCATCCTGTTCCCCGGCGCCGCCGATCAGCTCTTTCCCGGGGTCGACGCGGTTCTCTTCCTCTCGCTCCTCTCCGGCCGCGATGCGCGCTACCTCGTGGACGAGCAGGTCCGCGGCGCGCCCAAGCTCCTGGCGTGGGGGATCGAGGCGATTCCGACCGGGTATCTCCTGATCGGAGACTCGGAGGAGTCGACCGTCGCGCGCGCGACCGGCACCTCGCCGCTTCCCGCCGAGCCGCCCGCCCGGGTCGTGGCCCACGCTCAGGCGGCGGCCTGCCTCGGGATGGCGATGGTCTACCTCGAAGGCGGGAGCGGAGCCCGTAGCCACGTGCCCGCCTCCCTCGTCCGCGCGGTATCGCGCGCCGTGCCGACGCCGGTCGCGGTCGGCGGCGGCATCCGCCATCCCGCCGAGGCGGCCGCGCTGGTCGCCGCGGGCGCGCGGTTCATCGTGACGGGCACCGCGCACGAACGGGGGCTCCCCGTGCGCCCCTTCACCGACGCCGTCCACGGCGCCGTGGTGACGGTCTGAGCATGGCGATGAAGGCCCTGATCCTGAGCGGCGGCAAGGGAACGCGGCTTCGGCCGATCACCCACACGAGCGCCAAGCAGCTCGTGCCGATCGCGAACAAGCCGATCATCTTCTACGGGATCGAAGCGATCCGCGCTTCCGGGATCACGGACGTGGGGATCGTCGTCGGCGACACCGAGGCGGAGATCCGCGCCGCGGTGGGGGACGGGTCCGCGTTCGGGATCAAGGTCACGTACATCCGGCAGGACGCGCCGCGCGGCCTCGCGCACGCGGTGAAGGTCTCCCAGGGATTCCTGGGCGAGGACACCTTCGTGATGTACCTCGGCGACAACCTCATCCTGGACGGGATCACGCCGCTGGTCGAGGAGTTCCGGCGCGACCGTCCGAACAGCCAGATCCTCCTCGCGCGGGTCCCGCACCCGGAGGAGTTCGGCGTCGCCGAATTGGACGGAGATCGCATCAAGCGGCTGGTCGAGAAGCCGAAGGAGCCCAAGTCCGATCTCGCCCTCGTGGGCGTCTACATGTTCGACGCCACCATCTTCGAGGCGGTCGACGCGATCAAGCCGTCGTTCCGGAACGAGCTCGAGATCACCGACGCGATCCAGCACCTGATCGACCGCGGGCGGGTCGTACGGCACCACATCATCGACGGGTGGTGGAAGGACACGGGAAAGCTCGAGGACATTCTCGAGGCGAACCGCATGGTCCTCTCGCGCGCCAAGCGCTCGCTCCAGGGCACGCTCGACGCCCAGACGAAGGCCGAGGGCGAGGTGATCGTCTCGAAGGGGACCGTCGTCAAGAACTCGATCCTCCGCGGCCCGCTCACCCTGGGCGAGCGGTGCGTCATCGAGAATTCGTACATCGGACCGTTCTCGTCGATCTACGACGACGTGACGATCCGGAACAGCGAGATCGAGCACTCGATCGTCCTCGAGCGCTGCACGATCCAGGATGTCCCGGTCCGGATCGAAGCCAGCCTGATCGGCAAGGAGGTCAGCATCCAGCGCTCGCAGCGGAAGCCCTCGGCCTACCGCTTCATGCTCGGCGATTCGAGCTTGGTGGACGTCCTGTAGGGCCCATGCGTGTCCTGATCACCGGCGCGAACGGAATTCTGGGACGGGCCCTCTCCGAGCGGTTGGGGGGAGCGCACACGCTCTACCTCTGGGGACGGGACGAGGCCGACCTGACCGACGAGGCGCAGGTCCGCGGGGCCGGCAAGTCGATCGCCTTCGAGGCCGTCGTCCATGCGGCCGCGATGACCAACGTCGACGGGTGCGAATCGGAGCCCGACCGGGCCATGGCGGTCAATCGGGACGCGACGCGCCACGTGGCGGATCTGGCGCGCGAGCGGGGCGCGATCTTCGTCTACGTGAGCACCGATTACGTGTTCGACGGCTCCAAAGGGTCCCCCTACATGGAAGAGGATCCTACCGGTCCGATCAACGTGTACGGGCGAACGAAACTCGCGGGCGAGGAGGCGGCGCGGGCTTCGGGCGCGCCCTGCCTCGTGGTCCGCACCTCCTGGCTCTTCGGCCCGGGAGGGAAGAACTTCGTCGATACGATCGCGACGAAGCTCGGCCGCGGCGAGAACCTCGAGGTGGTCGACGACCAGCGCGGATCGCCGACCTACGCGCGGGATCTGGCCCACGCGATCGAGATCCTCCTTCGACGCGGCGCGCTCGGAACGGTCCACGTCACCAACTCCGGCCAGACCACCTGGCACGGTCTCTCCGTCGAGATCGCGCGGTATCTTGGATCCCCGGCCACCGTCGCGCCGACCACTTCCGAAAAATTCCGACGGCCCGCGCCGCGCCCCAAATACTCGGTCCTCTCGGGCGCGCGATTCCACGCGTTGACCGGGGAGAGCCTGAGACCGTGGGAGGAGGCGGTCCACCACTACCTGGCCTCCCGGAAGGCGATCGCGGGGGAGCCCGCGTGAAGCGCGCGAGCTCTGCGGTCGGCTCAGGGGTGGCGAGCTCGATCCGCCGCGGGCTGGAAGAGTCGGCGGGGCTCCTCCTCGAGCTGCTCGCGCGGGACGGGGCCCGGATCGAGCGGATGGCGAAGCTCTTCGGCTCGACCTTGGCGCGCGGCCGGACGATCTTCTTCTGCGGAAACGG
Organism: Candidatus Eisenbacteria bacterium; assembly: GCA_005893305.1. Classification (NCBI taxonomy): domain Bacteria; phylum Candidatus Eiseniibacteriota; species Candidatus Eiseniibacteriota bacterium. The sequence continues at coordinate 28,414 of VBOZ01000017.1, forward strand.
CGGGAGTGCGGCCGAGGCGCAGCACCTTGCGGCCGAGCTGGTCGGGCGCTTCGTTCGCGAGCGCCGCGCGCTCCCGGCGGTGGCGCTCACGACCGACAGCTCGATCCTCACGTCCGTCGGGAACGACTACGGCTTCGCGCGCATCTTCTCGCGGCAGATCGAAGCATTGGGCCGCCGCGGCGATCTCCTCGTCGTGCTTACGACCAGCGGGAAATCGCCGAACGTCCTCGCGGCGGTCCGCGCGGCCCGGGCGCGTGGGCTTCGCGTGGCGGGCCTGACCGGCGCGCGCGGGGCCGCCTTCGCCCGCCGCTGCGATCTCTGCATCGTGGTCCCGAGCCGCTCCACGCCGCGCGTCCAGGAAGCCCACCTCGCCCTCGGCCATCTCTGCTGCGAGCGGGCGGAGGAGATGGCCCGGCGGTGATCCGCGACGTTCTGCGATCGATGCGGCCCTATCAGTGGACGAAGAACCTCGTCCTCTTCGCGGGCCTGGTCTTCACCCTCAAGATTCTCGAGCCGCCGTTCGTCCTGGCCGCCGTCGCCGGATTCTTCGCGTTCTCGATCGCGGTCTCGGGCGCCTACCTGGCGAACGACGTCCTCGACGTGGAGCGGGACCGGCTCCATCCCGACAAGCGGAATCGCCCGGTCGCGTCGGGCCGCCTCCCAATCCGCGCGGCCATGGCGTGGTCCGCGGTGCTTCTGGCCGCCGGCCTGGGCGGCTGCTTTTTCCTCGGACCGCGGTTCGGCGCGACGGCGGCCGCCTACGTGGCGCTCACGGTCGCGTACTCGCTCTTTCTCAAGCAGGTCGTGCTTCTCGACGTTGTATCGATCGCGCTCGGATTCGTGCTTCGCGCCACGGCCGGGGTCGAGCTCCTCCGGGATCGAAGCGGCGCCGGAGGACAGCAGATCGAGATCAGCCCGTGGCTTCTCCTCTGCGCGTTCTTTCTCGCGCTCTTTCTCGCGATCGGAAAGCGCCGGCACGAGCTCGCCGTTCTCGAAGGAGACGCGTCGCGCCACCGCGCGGCACTCGGAAGCTATAACGAGAAGCTCCTCGACCAGCTCGTGGCCGTCGTGACCAGCGCCACCGTGCTCGCCTACTCCATCTATACGATCGCTCCCGAGACGGTCGCCAAGTTCGGGGGCCGTCCCCTCTACCTCACCATCCCGTTCGTCCTGTACGGAATTTTCCGCTACCTCTACCTCATGTACGCGCAGGACAAGGGCGGCAATCCCTCCGAGCACCTGCTTCGCGACCGCGCGACCTTCGTGAACGTCGCCCTCTGGGCGCTTGCGGTTCTCGCCATTCTCACCTGGTCCCGCCGCTAGGTCATGGTCGCGCCCGCCGCGATCCGGGTTCGATGCCCGGCAAAGGTCAATCTGGGCCTGTGGGTTCTCGGACGCCGCGAAGACGGATACCACGAAGTCGATACGATCATGCAAGCGGTGACGCTCGAGGACGAGCTCACGCTCGAGGCGGCGCCGGAGGGCTTCGCGCTCCACACGCGCGGGATCCCGATACCAGCGGACGGCCCCAACCTCGTGGAGCGGGCTTGGCATCTCATCTCCGAGCGCGCGGCAGAGGCGAAATTCCTATTCCGATCGGAGCAGGGCTCGGCGGCGGGAGCAGCGACGCTGCCGGTTTACTCGCGGGAGTGAATCATCTGCTCGCGCTGAGGCTCACGAAGACCGAGCTTCAATCATTGGGGGCGCGACTTGGCTCTGACGTTCCTTTCTTTTTCGAGGGCGGAACGGCGCGCGCGACGGGCCGGGGCGAGAGGGTGAGACAACTTTGTCCCATCGAGCCCTTCTGGGCGGTCCTCGTAACCCCACCTATAGCAATTTCAACAACTTGGGCCTACGGCCGCATCAGATTTTATTTGACACCGAAATCGCGCGGAGCTACTCTCCTCGCGTCGGCGATCGGTAGCCGGGAGTGGGGCGCGGTTGCGGACGCGATGCACAACGTTTTCGAGGACGTTGTCCTTCCAGAGTTCCCAAGTCTCGCAGAGCTGAAGCGCTCACTCATCGGCTGCGGCACGGTGAATGCGCTGCTGTCGGGGAGCGGATCGACACTCTACGGTGTCACGCGCTCGTTCGACGAGGCGATGAGGGCCGCGAAGGGAATCGCGGGTCGGGGCGCTGAGGTTCGTGTGGTCAGGACTCTGGAGCGAGGCGTCTACGTTGCCCGACGTGCGTAATTTCATCGTCCCCCACGACGGCGGCAATGCGGTGCGAGGCCAGAGACATCGGTGAGGTCCTTAGGGCTTCGAGGGATCGGGGCCCGGAACTCGAGGCGGGTGAGACGGTTATGACACTCGAGATAACTGAAGTCCGCGTATCGCTCAGGGACGATGATAAGCTCAAAGCCTTCGCCAGCATGACGTTCAACGATGCCTTCGTGATCCGGGGTCTCAAGATCATCGAAGGCACCAACGGGATGTTCGTCGCGATGCCGAGCCGGAAGCGTCCGGATGGGACGTACCAGGATGTGGCCCATCCGATCAACAACGAGACGCGCAAGTTCATCGAGGATCGGATTCTCGACGAATATCAAAGGGAACGGGCGAAGCAGCCCTCCCTAATCGGAACGGTGCTCTAGAGGGCGTTTGTACCGTGGCGCCGATCCCTAGAGGTCCGATCGGGGGAAGGGATTCCTCGTGGTGATGCATTGGGGCGTCGGCAAGTGGTAAGCCAGGAGACTTTGGATCTCCCATTCGGAGGTTCGAATCCTCCCGCCCCAACCATACTGCCGCGGGAAGTAGTGAAGATAGGAACAACACACAACTGAGTCCGGCCGGCGGGCCGCGAGCGGTCCCCGTCTCGACCCAAGACAATTGACCTCGATCGCCGGGCCCCGGAGGCTTCGTCCTCCGGTCCAGCGAGCGCCGCGCGGCGCCTCGGGCCCGATTGACGAAGCCGTCAATCGGTCTTCGGGTCTTTTTTATTCGGCATCGTTTTCAGGGAGGTCGCGATGACTGTGAAGCTGGCAACGGATCGGCGCGCTGCGCCCTCGGCCAAGGCTCAACCAGAATCCCCGCGGATGCGCTCCGCGGAGACTCGCCTGCGCCTCTTCACGGGCAACGCCAACCGGCCGCTCGCGGCGGCGATCTGCGACTACCTGCAGATAGAGATCGGCGACGCCAGCGTGGACCAGTTCGCGGACGGCGAGACGTTCGTCAAGATCAACGAGAACATCCGAGGCTCCGACATCTTCGTGTTCCAGCCGACGTTCGCGCCGGCGACCAATTTGATGGAGCTCCTCGTGATGATCGACGCGGTGCGGCGCGCTTCGGCCCGGCGGGTAACGGCGGTCATTCCGTACTTCGGCTTCCAGCGGCAGGACCGGAAGGACCAGCCGCGGGTGCCGATCACGGCCAAGCTGGTGGCGAACTTGATCACGACGGCGGGAGCCGATCGCGTCATGACGATGGATCTCCACTCGGCGCAGATCCAAGGATTCTTCGACATCCCGTTCGATCATCTCTACGCGGCGCCGGTCCTGGTCGACTATTTCCTGCGCCTCCAGATCCCGAACATGGTGGTCGTGGCGCCGGACATCGGGAGCGTGAAGATGGCGCGCGCGTACGCGAAGCGGCTCAGCGCGAGCCTCGCCATCGTCGACAAGAGGCGGCCGCGGCCGGACGCGGTGGAGATGATGAACGTGATCGGTGAAGTGGACGGGAAGAACGTCGTGATCTTCGACGACATCGTGAGCACGGGCTCGACGCTGATCGAGGCGGCGCGGGCCCTGAAAGACGCGGGGGCGCTCGAAATCTACGCCGCCGCGACGCACGGCGTGCTCTGCGGCGACGCCAAGCGGCAAATCGACCGCTCGGTGGTGAAGGAGCTGATCGTCACCGACAGCCTCCCGCACGACCCATCCACCCTCCCGGAGAAGATCCGGGTCCTTTCGGTGGCTGATCTCTTGGGCGAGGCGATCCGTCGCATCCACGACGAGGAATCGCTCAGCTCGCTGTTTATCTGAAACGCGGAAGCACAATGGAGGAAGTGGCGACATGGGCACCCTAGCACTGAAGGGCGAGCGTCGGAGCGACGTCGGCAAGGGCGTCGCGAGGAAGCTCCGGATGACGGGTCGGATTCCGGCGGTCTACTACGGCCGCGGCGAGGAGCCGATTCCCCTCGTCGTGAGCTTGAAGGAATTGGAGGAGCTGATCCACTCGGCCGAGGGCTCGAACGTGATCGTCGACCTCCGGGTCGGGGGAGATTCTTCTCCGGAGCGGAAGGCTCTGATCCGCGAGATTCAGCGAGATCCGGTCGGGGGGACGATCCTTCACCTCGACCTGCAGCACATCTCGCTCACGGAGCGGATCATCGTCGAGGTTCCGATCGTGCTGCTCGGCACCCCCACCGGCGTGAAGGACGGGGGCGGAATTCTCGAGCACCTGCTCCGCGAAGTGGAGGTCGAGTGTCTTCCGACCGACATCCCGTCGCGCCTGGAAGTGGACGTGAGCGGCCTGAACATCGGCGACTCGCTCCACGTGAGCGACCTCAAGGCGGACCGGATCACCATCAAGACCGACGCGACACGGGCCATCGCCGCGGTCGTGCCGCCGACGATTCTCGAGGAAGTGAAGCCGGCGGAGGAAGCCGTCGTCACCGAACCCGAGCTCGTGTCGGGCAAGAAGGACGAGGAAGAGCAGGAGGACGAGGGAGAAGGAAAGGGCAAGAAGCCCGAGGCAGGCAAGGGAGGCAAGGAAGGTTAACGAGGTCAAGGTCGTCGTCGGCCTCGGGAATCCGGGCGCGGAGTACGAGGGCACCCGCCACAACGCCGGGTTTCTGGCGGTGGACGCGCTGTCGAAGCGAGTCGGTCGCTTCGCGGGCTTCCGCCGGGACGGTGGGTCGCTTCGCGGCGACGGGCGCGCGGGGCGTCACAAGGTGCTCCTGGTCAAGCCTCAGGAGTATATGAATCGAAGCGGAGCGACGATCCGCGCGCTTCTCGCGGAGGGGTGGATCGCTTCGGAGATTCTGGTGATCTACGACGACGTGTATCTGCCGTTCGGGACGCTTCGTGTTCGCGCCCGCGGCGGAACGGCGGGGCATCAAGGGCTCGAGTCGATCTTGGAAGCGACCGGGTCCGAGGAATTTCCGAGGCTTCGTATCGGCGTCGGTCCGGCGCCGCCCTCGGAAGAGCTCCCGGAGTACGTCCTGGGACGCTTCTCGGAAGAGGAGCGGGCGGGCGTGCCGCGGGTGATCGAGGCGGCGGCCGAGTGCGCGTTCGACGCGGCCGCAGAAGGTCTGACGCAAGCCATGAACCGTTGGAATCGGTTCGGACGCGATACCACGGAGGAGCGAGGGGACGATGAAACTGTATGAAACGACGGTGGTCTTCGACCCCGGCCTCGAGGAGGCGCGGGTGAACGAAGAGGTGGAGAGGATCACGCAGCCGATTGCGCAGGCGGGCGGCGAGGTGATCGAAGTGCAGCGTTGGGGCAAGCGCAAGCTCGCCTACATGATCCGCAAGCGCCGGGACGGCACGTACGTTCACGTCAAGCACAAGAGTCCGCCCGAGCTGATCGCGGAGATGGACCGCCGCTTTCGGCTGAACGAGAGCGTGCTCCGGCATCTCACGGTGCTTGCCGTAAAGGAATCGAGGAAGACCCTGGCAGCGGCCGCGGAAGCCGCGGCGAAGGCCGCCGAGGCAGCCTCGGCGAGCCCGGTCGCGGCAGCGCCGGCGGCGGAGTAGGGCTTCGGCGCCCGATGACGATTTCCCTGGGACCCGACTCTTAGGAGGTATGGATGGCTCGCGAAGGCGAAGCGAGATCGTTTCGACGTAAGTTCTGCAAGCTCTGTTTCGACAAGGTGGACCGGATCGATTACAAGGATGACCGGCGGCTTACGCGGTTCATCACCGACCGCGGGAAGATCGTGCCGCGCCGGATCTCGGGCACGTGCGCCCGTCACCAGTCTCAGATTACCGAGGCCGTGAAGCGCGCCCGCATCCTGGCGCTCCTCCCGTTCACGAGTGAGCAATACCGCTGACGCCGGCCGGCCGGCCGCCCTCCTCGAGGGCGCCCGCGCCGTCGGCGTTCTGCTGCTCGGCGCGGGGCTGATCGCGGCCGCTTCGAGCGATGTACCGGCCCCGATCCCCTGGGCGTACGGCCTTCTTCCGGTCGGCATCCTCTGGCTCGCGCGGCGCGTGGGATTGCTCCTCGGAGCGCTCGCGGCAACGGCGACCCTGGGGGCGGTCTACTCCGCGGGGCTCCGCGAGCCGTCGCAGCTCTTCTTCGTGGCCGTGCTGGCGGGATCGGGATTGTGTCTCGCTTCCTGCGCGCGCCGCGGAGTGGGCGCCTCGACGACGCTCGTGCTCTCCGCGACGCCGGTGCTGGCCGTGGGAGCCGCGTATCTCATCTTCGGCGGGCTGGACGAGCTGAGCCGCCTTCTCGCGCTCCGGATCGAGGAGTTGCGCCGCCTCGAGAGCGAGCACCGGGTGTCGCAGGCGCTCGGTCTCTCGGCCGCCGATTTCGAGCTGGCGCTCGAAAAGACCGGGAAGATCTGGACTCTGCTTCTGCCGTCGCTGTTTGCCTTGAAGTGGGTCCTGGTCATGGCGATCAACTGCTGGCTCGCGTCGGTGCTGTTCCAGGACGAGGAGGGGTTCCCGTCCTTCGCGGAGTTCTCCACGTGGAGGGTCCATCGCGCGGGGGCCTGGGCGGTGGCGTTGGCGCTGGTCCTGATCGTGACGCAGGTGAAGCCGGCGGTGGAAGCCGGGGTGAACCTCGCCTTTCCGCTCGCGGTGGCGTACACCATCCAGGGCTTCGCGGTCGCGCGGTTCATGTCGATCGCGTTCGAGCTTCGTGGGATCATTCAGGCGGCGATCCTGATTTTGATCGTTCTCATGCCGATTCTCCTGGTCGTGTTTTTGGGGATCGGCTTTTTCGACGCGTGGTACGATTTCCGCCGCCGCGCCGTGCTGGGCCCCTCGGGCTCGCTCGGCGACGGTAGTGGCGGCGACGAAGGCTAGAGAGGGAGGAACGATGGAGATCATTCTGCTCGAGGACATCACGGGGCTGGGGAAGCGCGGAGCGGCCGTGCGCGTCGCCGACGGCTATGCCCGAAACTATCTGCTGCCGCGCAAGAAGGCGATCGCGGCGACCGGAAACTCGCAGGCCGTGTTCCGGGATCGGGAGCGGGCGCGGGTTTCCCTGGAACAGAAGCAGCGTCAGTCGGCGGAGACCCTTCGCGATCGACTGGCCGGCGTCTCGCTCCAGTTCAGCGCCCAGGTGGGCGAGGAGGACCAGCTCTACGGGTCGATCACGGTGGTCGACATCCAGGACGCGCTCAAGGCCCAGGGCTACGACGTGGAGCGAAAGAATATCCGGCTGGCGGAACCGCTGAAGGCGCTCGGGGTGTTCGAGGTGCCGGTTCATCTATTCCAGGACGTCGAGGCGCCCGTGAAAGTGTGGGTTGTGCGGAAATGATTCGACAGGTTAAATCGAACGGACGCCCGCCCCGCTCCCTGGCGCCGCTCCTGCTCGCGCTCCTCTCGCTCTCCGCCTCGTTTCTGATCGGGTGTTCCGGCGGCCCGAAGCCGGCCCAAGGCACGGGCGCCGCCTCGCGTCCCGGCGCAGCCGGGAAGGCAAAGGTCTGGCGGCCGGCCGGGCACGATACGCTCGGGCCGACCCTCGCGATCGTGGGCGGCAGAAGGATCACCCGCCACGACGTGGACTCCCTGATCGCCACCGCGCCGCCGTCGGCTCAGAGCCAGCTGCGCGATCCGGACGGATATCGTGACGTGGTCAAGCGGATGGTCGTCCAGGAAGCGGTGTACAACGCCGCGGTGCGCGCCGGCCTCGAGCGGGACTCATCCTACCTGGCGCAGGTCAAGCTCAGCTCGCGCGACCTCCTCATGCGACGGTTCTACGAGATGAAGATCCAGGCCCTCCCCGCGATCGAGGACTCGGGGCTCAAGACGTACTACGAGGCGCATCAGCAGGAATTCGCGATCCATGCCCGCGCAAAGGTCCGCCACATCGTCGTGCCGACCCGGGCGAAGGCGCTGGAGATCCGGCGGGCGCTCGAGAAGGGGGCCCTCTGGGATCAGACCTGCGCGAAGTACTCGACCGACAAGGCCACCAAGGGCGACGGCGGGCTCATCGGCTGGGTCGCCAAGGACAGCGATCTCGTGCCCGGAATCGGGAAGGCGCCCGCGATCGTGGCCGCGGCCTACTCCCTCCCGATCGACCAGATCAGTCAGCCGCTCCAGGGCGTGTCCGGCTGGCACTTGATCCGGGTCGAGACGCGCGAAGACGAAACCGTCCAGCCGTTCGAGGCGACGAAATCGCGAATCGCGACGCGCCTCAAGTCGGAGCAGCGGGAGAAGTACGGGAAGACGTTCACCGACTCGCTCCTCCAGTCCAGCGCGACCATCTTCGACGACTCGATCAAGGTCGCCCTGAAGCCGAGCAAGACCGCGGAGGACTATTTCAAGGAGGCGCAGGCCGCGGTGACCCCGCTTCAGCGGATCGAGCTCTACAAGGAGCTCGTGAAGCGCTATCCCGACGAGAAGGTCTCGATCCAGGCGCAGTTCATGATCGGCTTCACGTACGCGGAGGAGATGGGGGAATACGACCTCGCCCGCAGGGAGTTCGAAGAGTTCCTCCGGGTCCATCCCGACTCGGAGCTCGCCGGGTCCGCGAAGTGGATGATCGAGAACATGGGATTGCCCGGCCCCGATTTGAAAGATGACGACTCCGGGGGCGAGGGCGGCACGTCGGCCGGCCCCGACTCGGGGAGGGCGGGACCGGGAGGATCGAAGTAGCCGCCATGAGCATGATCCCCGTTCGGGTGGGCGGTCTCGCCATCGACGAGCGATCGAAAAGCCCTGTGGTCATACTTCAAGAGATTGAAGGCACGCGGGTGCTCCCCATCTGGATCGGACCGAACGAGGCGACCGCGATTCACATGGAGCTGGTGGGGAAACGGTATCAGCGGCCGCTCACGCACGATCTCCTGGTCAACGTCATCGAATCCCTGAAAGGGAAGGTCTCGCGCGTGGTGATCACCGACCTCAAGGACACGACCTTCTTCGCCAACATCTACCTGGATGGGGGCTCGGGCGCGGTCCCAGTCGATGCCAGGCCCAGCGATTCGATCGCGGTCGCGCTCCGCACGCGGGTCCCGATCTTCGTCGTGGACGAGGTCTTCAAGAAGTCGGCGCGCCAGCCCGGTACGGCGACGCCCGCCGAGAAGTCCCCCGAGGAGAAGGCGGAGGAGCTGCGCCGCTACCTCGAGGAGATGAACCCCGAGGACTTCGGGAAGTGGAATCCCGAAGATCTCTAGCCGGCGAGATCCTCCCATCGCGGCCGTGATCGCCCCGCTCCGCGGGCGGGCTCCGGTCGTCCCCGCGTCCGCCTTCATCGCGCCCACCGCCGTCGTGGTGGGCGACGTCATTTTGGGGGAGGAGTCGTCGGTATGGTATGGATCGGTCCTCCGCGGGGACGTCGGACCGATCCGAGTCGGGGCTCGAACGAACATCCAGGACGGCTGCATCCTCCACGTAACAGGCGGGCGCTCCGGGCTCACCGTCGGGAGCGAGGTCACGGCCGGCCATCGCGCGATTCTCCACGGCGCGACGATCCGCGACCGCTGTCTCATCGGAATGGGGGCGATCGTGCTCGATGATTGCGAGATCGGGGAGGAGTCGCTCGTCGCCGCGGGGTGCGTCGTGCTGGAAGGAACGATCGTGCCGCCCCGCTCCTTTGTAGCCGGCGTGCCGGGCGTTATCCGGGGCGCCATTCCGCCCGCCATTCACGCGCGGCTGCGCGAATCCGCTCGCCACTACGTCGAGCTGGCCCGCGAGCACGCGGCCCTCCATGCGGCGCGCTGACCGGTTCCGCGCCCTGGCGGCGACGGGCGGCTTCGTTGGCGCGGCGGCCCTCCTTGCCTCGCTCTGCGGCGGGGCGTCCGCTCCCGCCTCTCCGCCCGCTCCGAAAGCGGCGGCGCCCGCCACGGCTGCGCCCACCGCGACGGCGCCCACGACGATCGTCGACCGCCACTATCCCTCGAACCGCGCCGGGGAGCTCAAGGCGCGGCTCCTCGAGCGCCCCAAGGATTCCGCCGCCGCGGCCTGGGCCCTCGAGTACGCGTCGTCGCCGGAGGTTGCGAGGCTCGACCCGATGACCCGCGCGGCGGAGCGCGCCTGGGCCGCGCGCCTGGGCCTCGCCGCGGCCCCGACCGACTCAGCCAGGAAAGTGCTTCAGGACATCGTCGACTCGATGGAGAATTGCCCACTCGATTCGGTCGCCATCAAGCGGGCCGCCCAGGGGCTCACGCGGATCGGGATCGTCGTTCCGCTCTCGGGTCGCTACGAGCGCTTTGGGAAGACCTTCGTGAACGGCCTCCGCGTCGCGATGGAAGAGCACAACCGCGATTGGTCCCCGACGCTCAACCTGATCCTCCACGATTCCGAGGCCGATCCCCTCGTGGGCGCCCGAAAATCGCGATGGCTGCTCAAGGATCACGGCGTGTCGCTCCTGGTCGGCGAGATCTTCAGCGCCAACACCGCGCCGCTCGCCGCCGCGACCCAGGTCCTGGGCGCCATCCTGATCTCGCCTTCGGCCACGAACGAGCGCCTCGCGATCCTCGGCGACGGGGTCTTCCAGCTCCACATCGGTCCCGCCGCCACGGCGGCGGCGCTCGCCCGGCAGATGGCCGGCGAGTCGCCGCACTCCACGATCGCGATCCTCGCGGCCCGGACGCCGGACGACTCCGCCCAGACGATCGCCGTCGTGAAGGCGTGCGATTTCTCGGCGGTCCGCGTGCTCGGGACCCGGTGGGTGAAGGAGGAAACCGCCGATTTCACGAAGCCGCTCCAGGCGCTGAAGAGCAAACGCCCCACGGCGCTCGTCCTGATCGGACCTCCACGGATGGTCGGGAACGTGGGGGCGCAGATTCGCACCGCCTGGCCCGACGCGCGCATCCTGGGCTTCCAGTCGCTCGATCCGGAGGGATTGAACGAGGAGGCGCGCGCCGGCCTGGAGGGAGCCACGATCTTCATGGACGATTACGCGCTGGAGGGCGCCCCGCGGGATTCGTTCCAGACGCGATACATCCACGTGTTCCGGGAGCCGCCCACGCGCATGTCGGTCCGGGGATACCTCACCGGCCTCGCCATCGATCGGGCGATCGAGGCGGGGTGCGTGACCGCGTCCCAGCTTCGGGAGGCCCTTCGGAGCCAGGTCTATGAGACGCCGGAGGGGCGCAAGCTGCGCGCGCTCCGCCCGGTCGTGCCCGCCTTCCCGGAGCGCCTCGTGATCCGCGCAGGGAAGGCCGTCCCCTTCCAAGACGCGCCGGTTGAGCCTTGAATCCGGCAGGTCGTTCGGCTAGGGTGGCCCCCTAGGATTCGCAGGAAAGTCCTATGGATTGCAAACACTTACGCCATGGAGGCTCGAAGATGATCCGGCTTCGGACATCCCTGCGGCCCGCCGTCGTGCTCGCGCTCGCCGCGGCGACGGTTCTGGGCTGCGCCAAGCGAGAGAACGAGATCGTCATCGGAGAGTACGGCTCGCTGACCGGCAGCACGGCGACCTTTGGCGTCTCGACCAAGAACGGGATCGAGCTCTACGTCGACAACGTAAACGCCGCGGGCGGCGTGGGAGGAGCCAAGCTCCACGTCATTGTCGAGGACGATCAGTCGAAGCCCGAGGAGGCGGCCACGGCCGTGAACAAGCTGGTCGACCAGGACGGCGTCGTCGCGGTCCTGGGGGAGGTGGCCTCGAGCCGCAGCATGGCGGCGGCCCCGATCTGCCAGCAGGCGGGCGTTCCGATGATCACGCCCTCGTCCACGAACCCCAAGGTGACCGAGCTGGGCGACTACATCTTCCGCGTCTGCTTCATCGATCCATTCCAGGGACAGATGATCGCGAAATTCGCCAAGAGCACGCGCGGGCTGACCAAGGCCGCGGTCTTCCGCGACAACAAGAACGACTACTCGGTCGGGCTCGCGAACTACTTCTCCGAGGCATTCCACGCGATGGGCGGGGCCATCGTCGCCGACGAGGCCTACTCCGAAGGGGACCAGGACTTCCGAGCACAGCTCACCGTCATCAAGGCGAAGCATCCGCAGTTCATCATGGTCCCCGGCTACTACACCGAGGTCGGGCTGATCGCGCGGCAAGCCCGCGAGCTGGGGATCACCGTGCCGCTCCTGGGTGGAGACGGCTGGGTGTCGGATCGTCTGCTCGAGATCGCGCAGGATGCGCTGAACGGTTCCTACTTCGTGAATCACTACTGGGTGGAGGATCCCAACCCGGCGATCCAGAAGTTCGTGACGGAGTACCGCGCGCGCTACAACGCCACCCCGGACGGCCTCGCCGCGCTCGGCTATGACGCCGCGGGCGTGCTCACGAGCGCGCTCGAGCGGCTTCGCCAGGAGGATCCGGCCGGGTTCAAGGCCCTGTGCGGGCCGCGGAGCGACAAGCAGAAGCCGGCCCGCGCCAAGCTCCGCGACATGATCGCGTCGACGAAGGACTTCCCGGGCGTGACGGGGCGGATCTCCCTCGACGCTTCGCGGAACGCGGTCAAGCCCGCCGTGTTCCTCGGGATCGAGAACCGAGCGTACAAGTACGTCGCGGCGGTCGAGCCCTAGACCGCCGCGGCGATATCCCAGCCCCCACGTGCAGGAGCTCTTCCAGCAGCTCGCAAACGGGATCGCGTGGGGAAGCATTTACGCCCTCATCGCGCTGGGATACACGATGGTCTACGGGATCCTGCGCCTCATCAACTTCGCGCACGGCGACGTCTACATGGTGGGGGCGTTCGTCGCGTACTACCTCGCCCTCTGGACCGGCGCGGGCGGCGCCAACGCCTCGCCGTTCGCCGCCGTTCTGGTGCTCCTCGGCGCGATGCTCGTCTGCGCCATCCTGGGAATGGCGATCGAGTTCTTCGCGTACCGGCCGGTCCGCCGCTCCTCTCGCATCACGGCGCTCATCACGGCGATCGGCGTTTCGCTCCTGCTCGAAAACGTGGGGCTCCGCGTGTTCGGCGCCGACCCCAAGTTCTTTCCGCAGCTGATCGCGCCGCGCCGGATCGAGCTTCCCGGCGGCGTCCTCGTGACGAACCACCAAATCACGGTGGTCGTGGTGTCCATTCTCCTCATGATCGGGCTCACCCTCTTCGTCCAGCGGACGCGGACTGGGAAGGCGATGCGGGCCGTATCGTTCAACCGGGACGCCGCGAGCCTCATGGGGATCCCCGTGAACCGCATCATCACGATCACGTTCGCGATCGGATCGGCCCTCGCGGCCGCGGCCGGCGTGCTGGTGGGGCTCACGAATCCCAAGATCGAGCCCCTCATGGGGATCATGCCCGGGATCAAGGCGTTCGTCGCCGCCGTGCTCGGCGGAATCGGGAGCGTCCCGGGCGCCGTGATCGGCGGACTCCTGATGGGCGTCTCGGAATACCTCGTGGTCGGGTACGTCTCCTCCACCTACCGGGACGGGATCGCGTTCGTGATCCTCATCCTCGTGCTCCTGATCAAGCCGGCGGGGCTCCTGGGAAGGAATGTCGCAGAGAAAGTTTAGCCTGGGGCGCCGCGTCCTCTGGACCGCGGGGACCCTCCTCGCGGCCTGGGCGCTCGACCGGATCGCCGCCCAGGCGGTCAACCCGTACATCTATCGAATCCTCGTGCTCTGTGGGCTCAACGCGATCCTCGCGCTCAGCCTGAACCTCGTGAACGGGATCACCGGCCAGTTCTCGATCGGACATGCCGGATTCATGGCGGTCGGCGCCTACACCTCGGCCGCGTTCACGGTCTACGCCGTGCCGAAGCTCTTCGGAGTCGATGCCGCGGAGGGAGGGCTCGGCGCCGCCTTCCCGCTCCTCTGCGCGATCCTCCTCGGCGGAGCGTGCAGCGCGGTCGCTGGATTTCTCGTGGGGCTCCCTTCGATGCGGCTCCGCGGCGACTACCTGGCGATCGTGACGCTCGGGTTCGGGGAGATCATTCGGGTCGTCATTCTGAATGTCGAGGCGGTCGGCGGCGCGCGCGGATTCGCGGGGGTTCCGCACCGGACCAATCTCGCGTGGGTGCTGGGCGGCGTGCTCGGCACGTTCGTCGTCATACGCCACCTGATGCGCTCCTATCACGGGAGGGCGTTCCTCGCGATCCGCGAGGACGAGATCGCGGCCGAGTCGCTCGGCGTGCCGACGACGAGGTACAAGGTCATGGCGTTCGTCATCGCGGCCTTCTTCGCGGGCGCGGCGGGCGCTCTCTTCGCCCACTACACGTATCTCCACACGAACAGCTTCACGTTCATGAAGTCGATCGAGGTGATCGTGATGGTGGTGCTTGGAGGCATGGGGAGCCTGACGGGCTCTCTCCTCGGCGCGACCATTCTGACCGCGCTCCCCGAGGCGCTCCGCTTCGCGAGCTCCGATCGCCTCATCATCTATTCGATTCTCCTCATCGTTCTCATGATCGTGCGGCCGCAGGGGATCCTGGGCCGCGGCGAGCTCTCCGTCCGAGGGCTCACCCGGCTGTGGAGGCGGCCGCGGCCGGCCGGGACGCCATGAATACTGCTCCCGTCCCCGCCGTCAGCGCGATCCTCGCCCTTCGCGGCGTGACCTGCATGTTCGGCGGGCTCAAGGCCGTCTCGGATCTGGACCTCGATCTTCCGCCGGGCATTCTGGCCGGGCTGATCGGGCCGAACGGAGCGGGGAAGACCACGGTCTTCAACCTGATCACGGGGGTCTACACTCCCACCGAGGGGGAGATCGTCTTCGAGGGGAAGCCGATCCACGGGCGCCCGACGAGCGCGATCGCCCGCGGCGGGGTGGCGCGCACGTTTCAAAGCCCCCGGCTCTTCGCGGAGCTGACCTGTCTCGACAACGTCCGCATCGCCTGCCACACGCATGCGCGCGCCCGGCTCCTCGACAGCGTGCTCGAGACCCAGCGCTCGGTGGACGAGGAGGCCGACATCCTCCAGCGCTCCGACGCGCTGCTCGAGACGTTCGCGCTCTCCCAGTATCGCGACTCGCCGGCGCGCAGTCTTCCGTACGGCCAGCAGCGCCGTCTTGAGATCGCCCGCGCCCTCGCGGCCGAGCCGCGGCTGCTGCTCCTCGACGAGCCCGCGGCCGGGCTCAACCCGCAGGAAACCCAGACGCTGATGGAGCTGATCCGCCAAGCGCGGGAGTTCTACGGGCTCACCGTGCTCCTGATCGAGCACGACATGAAGGTCGTGATGGGAATCTGCCAGCGGATCACGGTGCTCGACTACGGCGTCAAGATCGCGGAGGGGGACCCGGATCGGATCCGGAGCGACCCCGCCGTGATCGAAGCCTATCTGGGAGAAGGACCGTGATCCTGCTCGAGCTCGAGGCGACGCACGTCCACTACGGGGCGATCCACGCGCTCAAGGGAGTCTCGATCTCGGTCGAGGAGGGGCAGATCGTCACCCTGGTCGGCGCGAACGGGGCAGGGAAGAGCACGACCCTCCGCGCGATCTCGGGCCTATTGAAGCCCAGCGCCGGCGCGATCCGCTATCGCGGGAATTCGATCGCGGGGCGTCCCGCCCACGAGATCGTGAAGCTCGGGATCTCCCACGTTCCCGAGGGTCGGATCGTCTTCGCGAATCTCTCGGTCGGCGACAACCTCGACCTGGGCGCCTACCTCCGCCGGGACCGCGCCGGGATCGCCGAGGATCTGAAGCGGATCTTCCGCCTCTTCCCGCGGCTCGAGGAGCGCCGGCGTCAGCCGTCCGGGACCCTGAGCGGCGGCGAGCAGCAGATGCTCGCGATCGGGCGGGCCTTGATGGCCCGGCCGAAGCTGCTTCTCATGGACGAGCCCTCCCTGGGGCTGGCGCCACTCCTGGTTCGAGAGATCTTCGCGGTCATCCGGGAGATCCGCGGGCAGGGGACGACGATCGTCCTGGTGGAGCAGAACGCGCGGATGGCGCTGGCGGTGGCCGACCGGGGCTACGTGCTCGAGACCGGACAGGTCTGCCTCGCCGATCGGGCCGACGCGCTCCTGGCCAACCCGTCGGTCCAGGCCGCGTACCTGGGAGGGGCGGCGTGAGCGCGGGCGGCGCGCGGCGGAACGGGGCGCGCGGCAAGCTCCGCGCGATCCCCTCGGTCGAATCGCTTCTCCAAACCCAGGCGCTCGCCGAGCTCGGGGCGCGCGTTCCGCGGAGCGTCGTGGTGGGGGCCGCGCGCGAGACGCTCGCCGCTCTGCGCGACTCGCTCCGCCGCGGCGCGCAGGGCAGCGCGCCCTCGGTCGAATCGCTTGCGGCCGAGACACGGCGCCGCGCGGAGCAGAGCCTCGTCCCGAGCTTGAAATCGGTGATCAATGCGACCGGCGTCATCCTCCACACGCACCTGGGGCGCGCGACCCTCCCCGAAACCGCGGTCGCCGCGGTTACCGAGGCGGCCCGCTCGTACACGAATCTGGAAATCGATCTGGAGAGCGGGAAGCGCGGCTCCCGCATGGCCCATCTGGAGCCGCTCCTCCGCCAACTCCTGGGCGCGCCCGCGGTCCTCGTCGTGAACAACAACGCCGCGGCGATGCTCCTGGCTCTGAACACGTTGGCTTCCGGCCGGGAGGCGGTGATCTCCCGGGGTCACTTGGTCGAGATCGGCGGCTCGTTCCGGATTCCCGAGATTCTCGAGCGGGCCGGAGCGACCCTCCGCGAGGTCGGGACGACGAACCGGACCCGGCTCCGGGACTACGAAGGCGCCATCGGGCCCAAGACCGGGCTCCTCCTCCGGGTCCACGCCAGCAACTTCGCGATCGTCGGGTTTTCCGAGAGCGTGTCCCGCGAGGATTTGGTCCGCCTCGCCCGACGGAAGAAGATTCCGCTGCTCGAGGACGTCGGAAGCGGGGCGCTGATCGATCTGAGACAGCTCGGGCTTCCGGAGGAGCCGCTCTTGAAAGAAGCTCTGGCCGAAGGGGTCCCCTTGGCGTGCGCGAGCGGCGACAAGCTCCTCGGCGGTCCTCAGGCGGGGATCCTCGCCGGGACGAAACGGATGATCGAGGCCTGCCGCGCGAACCCGATGGCGCGCGCGCTCCGCGTCGACAAGCTCACGCTCGCCGCGCTCGAAGCCACGCTCCGTCTCTATCGCGATCCGGAGACGCTCCGCGCCGCGGTCCCGGTGCTCCGGATGCTGGGAGAGCCCGCGGACACCGTGCGCGCCCGCGCGCGGCGCGTGGTGCGCGGTCTCGGTGCGGAACTCGCTGTCCTGACGGGCGCGGAGGTGATAGCCTCCACCGCCGAGGTGGGGGGAGGCTCGATGCCGCTCGCGCGCGTGCCTTCCTACGCTGTATCGGTACGCGCGCCGCGGGGGAAGATCGCCGATCTGGCGCGCGCGCTGCGCCTGGGTCCCGATCCGGTTCTCGGTCGGATCGAGGCAGATCGGCTGCTCCTCGACATGAGGACCGTCGCGAAAAGCGAAGTGCCGCGGCTGATCGCGTCGCTCGTCCGGGCGTCTCGGGAGGGGGAACAAGGGTGATCGAAGCGGACGTCGAGCGCTACACGGATCCACAGGCCTTCGCGCGCGAGGTCAACCTTCCGCTTCTCGGGATCTCCAGCGTCGACCCGGTGCCCAGCGGTGCGGGCGTCTCCGCGATGCTCGGGATCCTGGCCCCGCCCGCCCTTTCCTCGGTGGTCGACGGTCTCGTGGAAACCCGCCAAACCCTGACGCTCCGATCCCTCCTTCTGGCCGGCTTCCCCGACGATCCCGAATGCTTCGCGACAGGGCTGGCCCTGGCGCGCGAATGGAGCCGCCGCGGCCTCAAGGTCGCGGTCGTCGACCTCGACTTCTGGAATCCTACCGTCGTCCGCCCACGGCCCCATCCGAACGAAGGCTTCGTCGACATGCTGGAGTACGGCTGCTCGTTCCGCCGGGTCGCCTGGGAGATCGTGGCGGACGGACTCTGGCTGGTCGGCCCCGGGAGTCACCCTCCCGACGAGACCCGGATCGCGGACCATCGCGACTGGGAGCGCGCTTCCCGCGGCCTGGCGGCCCACGTGGCCGTGACCCTCTTCGTCGCGCCCCTCCTCGACCGGCGCGGCTTTGTCGGAAAGCTGTCGAAGCGGATGGACGGGGTGCTGTTGGCGGCTTCCGTCGCGCGTGTCGGCCGCGCCGAGCTGCGAGATGCCTTCCTAGAGCTTTGGGGATCGGACGCTCCGATCATCGGATGCGTCGGGATCGAGCCGTCGATGCAGCCGGCCCCGACGATCGCGCCGGTTCGCAGGGCGGGGGACGCTCCCACTCCGGCGCCTCCGGCCGCGACGGTTGCTCCGACGCCTCCGGCCGCGACGGTTGCCCCGACGCCTCCGCCCCCGGCGGTCCCGGCCATGCCTCCGGCTCCGGCGCCCGATTCGGTGCATACGGTTCCGGTGGGCGCGTGGGACGCGCCTCCTCCGCGCCGCGACTTTCCCGAGCCGCCGCCCCGACCGATTCCTTCGCGCGCCGCGATCGAGCCCGGCCCGTCCGCGACTCGAGGCGAGGACCGGGATCACGCCGATCTCACGGCCACCCTCGATCGGGAAGTCCGCTACGGAGGGAGAAGGCGAACGCGGGGTCGGCGCTCCAATACGGGGCTCTTGGTCGGGATCGGCGTCGGTCTCGTGGTCGCGGCCAGCGTTGCCGTCGTCGTGTCGCGCCAGCCCCGGCTGCCTCTGAGCAGGGAGACCCTTCCGGCGGGCACGGAGGAGGTGCAGCCCGCGCCGTCGGAGTCCGCTCCTCCCGCCGACCAGGGCGGAGGAGAATCGTCAGCTCCGCTCGCGGGCAGCGCGGGCGCGACCTCGCCATCGTCTGGCACGTCCGCGGGCGCCGCGGGAAGCGCCGAGAGCGGGGTCATTCCGCCCTCCGCGCCGACGCCGGATACGCCGTTCCGCGTCCACGTCGCCTCATTCAAGTCCGAGGACAAGGTGCGTGGACTGGTCCGCCAGCTCCGGCTCCGCGGCGCGGACGCCTGGTATGAGCCGGCGCCCACCGCGTCGGGATACTACCGGGTCTTCGTCGGACACTTCGCCACCGAG
Source organism: Candidatus Eisenbacteria bacterium (assembly GCA_005893305.1). Classification (NCBI taxonomy): domain Bacteria; phylum Candidatus Eiseniibacteriota; species Candidatus Eiseniibacteriota bacterium. Next base: position 47,403 of record VBOZ01000017.1, read on the forward strand.
GCCGAGGCGCGAGCCCACGCGCGGTGGCTTCTCGAGAACGGCTGGGTCGACCGGGCTGAAGCCTACCCTTCGACTCCGAGGTAGCGTGTGTTCCTAAAACGGCTCGACATCCAGGGATTCAAATCCTTCCCCCAGCGCGTCCGGGTCGAGTTCGGCCCCGGCATTACGTCGGTCGTGGGACCGAACGGCAGCGGCAAGACGAACATCGTCGAGGCGATCCGCTGGGTGCTGGGCGAGCAGAACATGCGTCACCTCCGCGGGGATACGCTGGAAGACGTGATCTTCACGGGGTCGGCGCACCGCAAGCCGCTCGGCATGGCGGAAGTCTCCCTCACGATGGTGAACAACCGGGGCGTTCTGCCTTCGGAATACACGGAGGTCATGATCGCCCGGAGAACGTTCCGGAGCGGGCAGAGCGAGTACTCGATCAATCGGAACGCGTGCCGGCTCAAGGACGTCCGCGAGCTCTTCCTGGACACCGGGATGGGATCGCACGCCTATTCGCTGATCGAGCGAGGCATGGTCGACAACGTGCTCTCCGACGAGAGCGGGCACCGGCGGTTCCTCTTCGAGGAAGCGGCGGGCATCATGCGGTACAAGACCCGGAAGAAGGAGGCGCTCCAGAAGCTCGACCTCACGCTCACCGATCTCACGCGCGTGAGCGACATCATCGCGGAGATCGAGAGGGAGGTTCGCTCCCTCGCGCGGCAGGTGGGCAAGGCGCGCCGCTACGGGCGGCTCAAGGATGAGATCCGCCGGATCGATCTCGGCCTCGCGAAGGAGGAGTACGACCGGATCGCGAAGGAGACGGGCGCCCTCCGCGACGAGCGGGCGGGAGCCGAGAATCGCCGCGCCGCGATGGGAGGCGTTCTCGCGCGTCACGAAGCGGAGCTGGAGCAGCACAAGCTGGAGCTCCTGAAGCGCGAGGGGGAGGTCCGCCTCGCTCAGGAGGCCCTGAGCGAGCACGAAGCGCGCGGGGCGTCGCTTCTGAACGAGGTCGCGGTGCTCCGCGAGCGGCGCGCCGGCCTGGTCGAGAAGCTGGAGCACGCCCGCTCCGAATCGAGCCGGCTTCGGCAGAGCGTCGAGGAAGTCCGCTCGCATGCGGAGCGGCTGACCGCGGAGCGCGCGCGTCTCGATCAGACCCAGGCGGAGCGCGACTCCGAGGAGCGGCGTCTCTTGGCCAAGCTGGCCGGGCTGGGCCCCGATCTCGAGCAGCGCCGCACCGCGCTCGCGGAGAGGAAGCAGCTCTCCCTCGATCTCTTCGAAGCCCGCGTGCTTCAGGAGAGCTCGGCCCGCGCGTGGAAGGAAAAGCGCGCGGAGCTCGCCAACCGGCGCGAGGAGCTCGGCAAGCAGCGCGCATCGCTCGCCCTCGAAGAGGAGACCCTGCGCGCCGGGCTTCAGGGGATCGAGCGCTTGATGACGGGAACGGCCGCGGAGGTGGAGCGCGCGAAGGCGGGCGTTCAGGCGGCCCTCGCCTCCATCGCGGAGGCGGAATCGAAGATCGCGGAGCAGGACGGGTTGGAAATGCGGGCCCGGGAAGCGCAGGCGGCCCTCGAGGCGCGCCATGCGACGCTCCGCGAGCTCAAGGAGCGCTACGAAGGCTACGACGCGAGCGTTCGCTGGCTGGTCGCGGGGCCGAGCCGGCCGGCGAGGATCCTCGGCACGGTGGGCGACGTGCTCCAGGCCTCCGGCGAGTGGCTCACCGCGCTCGAGGCGGCCCTGGGCGAAGCCGTGCAGTTCATCGTGGCCGAGCGGACCGACGCCGCCCTCCAGGCTCTTCAGGCGCTGGAGGGGAGCGGCGAGGGCCGCGCGACGTTCATCTCCCTCGACCGACTCTCCCGTTTCCGGGTCACGCCCCTCTCCGATGAAGTCTCGCAAGCGCCCGGCGTGCTCGGGCCGCTTCTCGACCACGTGCGATTCGAGCCCGGCTACGTCGCGCTCGCGTCGTTCCTTCTCTCCGGCGTCGTCGTGGTCGACTCGATCGAGGCGGGGCTCAAGCTGAACGAGCGCTTCGCCGCCGAGAGGCTGCACTTCGTCACGCGGCGCGGGGAGCGGGTCGTCGGCCCGGGAATCTTCCACGGCGGAAGCGGCTCCACTCGCGCCGGGTCGGTGCTCCGCCGCGAGGACGAGCTGACCGGGCTCGCCGGGGAGATCGAGGCCTCCGCCCGCGCCCTGGCCGGGACGGTCAAGGTCTCCGAGCAGTTCCGCCAGGTCCGCGCCGCGGCCGTGGCCGAGTTGGAGGAGGCGAATCGGACCCTCGCCGTCGCGGAGCAGGCCCATCGCGCCCAGGAGTCGAGGCGGGCGGAGCTCACGATCCGCGGAGACGCGATGGTCCAGATGGCGGGCTCGCTGGCGGCGTCGCTTGCGGCCGTCGAGGCCGAGCACACGCGCGCCCTCGCCGAGACGGAGAGCGCCATGGCCGCACTCCAGACCGCCGACGAGGAGCGCGGACGCGTGGACGGCATCCTCGCCCAGGAGGAGACGGCGGTCCGCGAGATCGAGCTGGAGCGGGAGCGGTCGGTCGCCCAGCACGCGGAGGCCCGCATCGAGGCGACCCGTTCGCGCGCCGCGGTCGAGTCGAGCCTCAAGGAGATCGAGCGGCTCATGGCGAGCGCCGCCGAGGCCGAGCGCGACATCCGGAGCCGAGATGAAGAGGCGGCGCTCACCGAGAAGCGCATCCAGGAGACCGACGCCCTCAGCGCCCAGCGCGAAGGCGAGCTGGCCCAGGAGGTCGAGCGAAAGACGGAGCGGGAGATGATCCTACAGAAGTCGCGCGACCGGTTCGGGGAGGTGATGGGCCTCGCCGACGACTTCGAGGCGCGCACCCGCGAGCACCGGCGGGAGCACGCCGAGCTGACCGAGCGGCTCCATCGCGCGGAGCTCGAGCAGGCCGAGGCCGACGGCGACAACCGCCGCCTCATCGAGCGGATCCGGAATGAATACGAGGTGGATCTGGCGACCTACGTGCCGCCGGTCGAAGGCGCGATCGCGGAGGGCGAATCCGGCGCGGAGAATGCGCTCGCCGAGGTCGAGGATGTGGATGTCGAGGCGGAGGAGGGTCGTGTTCCGGACGAGGCGATCGTCGACCGCGGGGCAGCCTCCGACACGTCCCCGGGGGCGGCTCCCGTCCTAGCCGGCGCGCCGCGGGAAGACCGCGAGGCCAGACTCCGATTCCTCGGCGAGAAGCTCCGCGCGGTGGGGCCGGTCAACCTGCTCGCGCTCCAGGATTACGATGAGCGGCGCGAGCGGCTTCGCTTCCTCACGGGGCAGAGGCAGGATCTCGACGACGCCCGCCAGTCGCTCCTCGAAGCGATCCAGAAGATCAACGGCACCGCCTCGCAGCTCTTCCTGGACACGTTCGCCCTGGTGAACACGAACTTCCAGAAGGTGTTCACCTCGCTCTTCGAGGGAGGAGAGGCCGCGCTGCTCCTGACCGGGGAAGACCCGCTCGAGGCGGAGATCGAGATCCTCGCGCGCCCGCGCGGCAAGAAGCCGCAATCGCTCTCCCTCCTCTCGGGAGGCGAGAAGGCGCTCACCGCCATAGCACTCCTCTTCGCCATCTATCTCGTCAAGCCGAGCCCCTTCTGCATCCTCGACGAGGTGGACGCGCCGCTCGACGACGCCAACATCGACCGATTCGTCCGTCTACTCCGCGAATTCAGCGAGAAGACCCAGTTCATCGTCGTGACGCACAACAAGAAGACGATGGAGGTGGCCGACTGCCTCTACGGCGTCACGATGGAGGAGCTCGGGGTCTCGAAGCTTGTCTCCGTCCGCTGGAATCGGGAGCGACCGGCCGAGATCGAGCCCGCACCGGAGGAGCTCGCGCCGGTCGAATCGTAGGGCGCCGTGTCGTTCCTCGACAAGATCACGCAAGGCCTGCAGAAGACCCGGGACGCGCTCTTCGGCCGGGTCGCCTCGGTCTTCCAGCCGGGGCGCCAGCTCACCGATGAGGACTACGAGACGCTCGAGGCAGCCCTCCTGCGCTCCGACGCGGGGCCCGCCACCACGGACAAGATCCTCACGGGCGTGAAAAACCGTCTCTCTGATTCCACGTTCTCCGGCGACCCGCTCGATGCCATGCGTGCCGAGATCGAGTCCCTACTGCGAAACGGGGGCCGCGGGATGGCGGAGGGGACCGTTTCTTCACCCCGTGTCCCCGGAGCCATCCCGCGGCCCCATATCACATTAGTCATCGGCGTCAATGGCACCGGCAAGACGACGACCATTGCGAAACTGGCCAATCGCTACAAGCAAGGTGGGGAATCCGTGTTGCTCGTCGCTTGCGACACCTTCCGCGCGGCGGCGGCGGACCAGCTCGAGATCTGGGCCGAGCGGGCGGGCGTGGAGATGGTGAAGCAGAAGCCGGGCGCCGACCCGGCCGCGGTCGCGTTCGACGGCATGGCGCGCGCGAAGAGCCGGAACGTCGACCGGGTGATCGTCGATACGGCGGGGCGGCTCCACGTGAAGTCGAACTTGATGGCGGAGCTGGAGAAGATCCGCCGTGTGATCGAGAAGGCGCTGCCGGGAGCGCCCCACGAGACCCTCCTCGTGCTGGACGCCACGGTGGGGCAGAACGGGCTCGCGCAGGCCCGCGAGTTCGACCGCGCGCTCAAGCTGAGCGGGATCGCGTTGGCCAAGCTGGACGGCACGGCGAAGGGCGGTATCGTGCTCGCGGTCGCCGACTCGCTCCGGACGCCGATCCGGTGGATCGGAGTGGGCGAGGGGCTGGACGATTTGATCCCCTTCGATCCCGCCGAGTTCGCCGCCGGCCTGATCCGGGTCGAGGGCTGATCCATGCAATTGGCCGAGGAGCTCCGACGCGCGGGGGACTGGCTCTTTCGACGCCGAAGCTATCTCCCCTTGTTCCTCCTCGTCCTCGTCCACGTGGACATGCTGCACTTTTCCTATTTCCGGGGCAGCCACGAGTGGGACCGGATCTGGGAGCTCTTCTGCCTAGGCGTCTCGCTCGTCGGCGTCGCCATCCGGGTCATGACGATCGGCTACCGGCCGCACGGAACCTCGGGCCGCAACACGCGCGGCCAGGTCGCGGAAACGTTGAACACCGACGGGATGTATTCCGTAACGAGGCACCCGCTCTATCTGGGCAACTACTTCAACTGGCTCGGCCTCGCGCTCTTCACGCACGACTGGTGGCTTCCGATCATCGTCACGCTCGCCTTCTGGCTTTATTACGAGCGCATCATGTTCGCGGAGGAGGCGTTCCTCCACGAGAAGTTCGGCGAGACCTACTCGCTCTGGGCCGCGCAAACGCCGGCGTTCTGGCCGCGGCTTCGGAGCTGGCAGCCGCCGGCGCGTCGTTTTTCCTGGGGCACGGTGCTTCGGGGCGAGTATTCGGGGCTCTTCGCGATCGTGGCCGTCTTCACGTACATGGAGCTGCTCGGCGACCTCGTCGTGGAACGGCGGCTTACGATCGACGGAATGTGGGTGGGGATCTTCGCCGTGAATCTCATGCTCTACCTGACGCTCCGCACGCTGAAGCGGCGCGGGTAGCCCGCGCCAAAGCCTACTCGCCCGCGAACACGCCCTGATTCTTGCCGCGCTCCTTCGCGATTCGGAGGTGAGCGTTCGCGCGCGCCCAGAGCTCGTGGGCGAGCTTTTCCCGCTGGGGGCGGTCCAGGCCGCGGGAGCGATCCCAGGTTACCGGTACGTCGGCGGGGAAGAGGGCGCCCCCCAAGCTCATCGTCACGCGAACGGCGTTCTCGCGGCCGTCCAGGCCAGGCACGACGATCGCCATGTTCTGCACCTTGAGCCGAAGTCGCTCGCAGATCTCCTTCGCTTCGGCCTTCGTCGTGGCGGCGCTCAAGATCAGCGCGAACTCCTCGCCGCCCCAGCGCGCGACCGTGTCGAACGGCCGGACGCTCGAGGCCAAGGTCTGGGAGATCTCCCGCAGCACCACGTTCCCGGCTTCGTATCCGTAGGTGTCGTTGACGCGCTTGAAGTCGTCGATGTCGGCGATGATGAGCGACATGGGCCGCTCCTCGCGGTAGGCGCGCGCGAGCTCGTGGTCCAGCTGGCGTCCGAAGTACGGGCGGTTGTAAATCCCGGTGAGCTCGTCGACCATGACGAGCATCCCGAGCTTCCTCAGGGTCAGGAGCAGGTCGGTGGCGTGCTCCCCGACGACGGTCAGGATTCCGATCCGCTCGTCGGTGAAGAATCCGGGGGTCTTGCTCCAGGCCTCCAGCGCGAACAGGAACGGAGATCCCGGCTCTCCCACGCGCGCCATCGCGAACGAGCGGTGCTCCCCGGACCCGGGTCGCGGCGAATAGGGCGCGATCGCGAGATGCACCGTGGCGTCCATCGCCTCGGCGTCGACCATCGTCTGCACCGTTCCCGGCTCGGAGAAGTCATGGACGTAGACCGGGAGGGCGCGCTTCGCCACCCATTCCTCGGCGAGCGCCCGGTTCCAGGGCTCTCCCTCGCTGACCGGCTGCACGTGGCGCGGCTCCTCGACGCCCCGGTTGAGCGCGAAGAGGCGCGTTTCGTCGCACTCGAGGACCTGGCGGGCGGACGCGAGGATCGTTCTCAGGATCTCGCCCACGTCGGTCTGGAGATATTCGAGATTTCGCTCGTCGCGCGTGAAGAGCTTTCGCTCGACGGCGATCAGGTGGGAAAGACTGCGGTAGAGGAGCCGGCTTCGCGCGTGCCAGTGGGGCCGTGAGACCCGGACCAGCTCCTCGGCCGGGGTGTCCTCCCGCGCGGCAAGGAGGAAGGTCTCGCCCGACGCGGGAATCCGGTATCGCACGTACGGCTTCCCGTCACGCTGGAAGCGATCCACCCGCTCGAGCGCGCCGGAATCGAGAAGGCGCTCCGCGATCTCGAACGCGATCTGATCGCGGCGCTCGTCGTCGATCCCGGTCAGGGTGAGCTCGATCAGACGCTTCCGATCTTCGGGGGCGGCCTCGTGGAGCGAGAGCGACGAAAGGAATGCCGTGCGGATGCGGTTTGCTTCGTTCATTCCCCTACGTCTCGGATGCGCGCGCTCGGATGGACGGGAACAGACGCCAATTATAGCACATAGCGCCCTCGGGCCGCTGCCCGCCCCTCGCGGCGGACCGCCGCCCCGAGCGTCTAAGACCTTTTTGGGCTTGCGTTTGACCTGAGACTTTGCTACCGTTCGGTTGCGTAGCCGGAGTGCCTGCCCACGGAAAGGGTGCGCGCGTGGCTTCCAAGCCCACATCGAAATCCAATCGCGCTCGCTACCCATCCCCGGGGCCGGCAGCGCCTTTCGTTTCCCTGGCCGCGTCCATTCCCCATGTAGTGGCATTCTCGGAGCGTGCCGCTTCGGCCGCTCAGGAGCGAACAAAATGGACAAATCGGTTACAACACGCCATGGCGAGTCCCCACCCCCAGCTCGCCGCATCGTCGCCGGAGACGCGGAGGTGGTCTCCATGAAGATCCAGAGGTCGGGCGGCTTCCGGTTGCTCGCGTGGACCGGGACGGCACTCTTGCTCGCGGTCCTCGGCGGAGCGCCACGGGACGCGGAGGCGCGGCTCTACAAGCCGAATGAGCCGCCGTATCCGGATGGCGATCCCACGGCGGACGATCAGCCGAGCCCGACGCCCAAGCTCAACCGGAACGTATCGGCACACATGCAGGGGAGCGCAAACGCCCTTGTCGGGAAGGCCGGCTTCTCGTACGGCCGCCTGATCTGGCTCTCGTACGTTCGCACGTGGATCCGAATCATCGTTCTTTGATGCGGCTTTAAAACCAACACCGGGGCGGGCGAGTGCCCGCTCCTGAGGTCTCATGATCGACGACAAGAGGCCGCGGAGCGACACCGGCGGCTTCCTCCTCAAAATCGACGATCTTCTCGCGCACGCGCGATTCTCCGCGGTCCTGGACGCGGTCGCGGAGATCAGGGCAACCGGGCCCCTCCCGGAGGCGCTGGAGACCCCGCTGCTCCTGGCGCGCTGCCGGGCCCTCCTCGGGCTGGGCCGGTGGAAGGAAGTCGGGGAGATCGCCGAGAAGAAGCTGAGCGAGCTCTACGCGCTCCACCCCGACGACAAGCGCGCGCTCCTCGAGTTCCACATCGCCGCCGGCCGCGCCGTCTGGCGCATCGGCCGGCCGTCCCGCGCGGAGGAGCACTTCCGCGCGGCCTATCACATCAGCAGGTGGGATTTCGAGGACACCGCGGGAATGCTGCGCTCCCGGAATCTCCTCGGCCTCTGCTTCCTGAGCGCGGGCGAGTTCCACCGCGCGGTCGGCGAGTTCGCGCGCGGCCAGCTTCAGGCGCGCGACGCGGGCCTCTATCACGAAGAGGCGTCGTTCTCGCTCAACTTGAGCATCGCATTGGCGAAGCTCGGACGACTCGAGGAGGCCGACCAGGGCCTCGCCCGCGCGCGGACTTTGTTCGGCGAGCGCGGGCACTCTCGAGGCAAGGTGCAGGCGCGCCTCTTCCACGCGTTTCTCCTACGAATTGCCGGCGACCTCGCCAAGGCGGACACGCAGGTGCGGGGAGCTCTCTCGGAAGCCGAGGAGCACGGTTTCGAGCGCGAGCAGATCATCGCGCTCGAGTACCTGGGCGACCTCGCCCTCGACCGCCACGAGAATCAATCGGCCATCGAGAGCTACGATCGCGCGCTCGTCCACGCGGAGAAGCTGGCGCCCGAGGGAGACCTGGTGCCGGAGCTGAGTCGCCGGATTGCCGAGATCCACGTCCGGATCGGGGAGCCGAACCGGGCGTTGATCACGTGCGAACGCGGGCTCCGCGTCGCGAGAAGGATCAACGACCGGTTCGAAGAGGCCGCGACGTACCGCGTGATGTCGATGGCGCACCTCCTGCTGTCGCACCGGGAGAAGGCGATCCGGACGGCGCACGAAGGCATCTTGCAGCTGCGGAAGCTGGAGGCGCTGTACGAGCTCACGCGCCTCCTCGTCTGGGCGGGCGAGATCCTGCTCACAGGCGGGGACGCCGAAGAGCGGCGCGCGGCCCGCGACTATCTCTGGGAGGCGCGCAGCCTCGCCATGTCGATGAAGCTCGACCACTGGGTCGAGCGCGTCGAGAAGATCCTGGGCGTGGAGATCGCGTCCCTTCCGGTTGTCGTCCCCGCGCCGGAGGGGGTATCCGCGGGAAGCGACGCGCCGCCGCGGGGCGCCGACCCCGGCTGCTTCAAGCTCGGCGTCGTCACTCAGGATCCGCGGCTGATCGACCTGGTGCGGATCCTCGAGCGCGCCTCGAGCAGCCGGCTGCCGATCCTGATCCTGGGGGAGACCGGCACCGGCAAGGAAGCGCTGGCCCGCGCGGCGCACTCGTTGAGCGACCGGTCGGGTCACGTCTTCGTCGTGGGGCACTGCGCCGCGCTCCCCGACGGCCAGCTCGACATCGAGCTCTTCGGACGGGATGCGGCGGGAGGGCCTGGCGGCGAGCGCGCACGGGCCGGGCTCTTCGAGACGGCTCACCGCGGGGTGATCTTCCTCGATGAGGTGAGCGAGCTCTTGACCGCCGCCCAGGCGAAGCTTCTGCGCGTGATCGAGATGGGCGAGCTCCGCCGCGTGGGCGGCATGGGACTCCGCCAGGTGGACGCGCGCGTCATCGCGGCGTCCACTCGCGATCTGGGGGGCCTCGTCCGGCGGGGGCTCTTCCGCGACGATCTCTACTATCGGCTGAACGGGATCCGCCTCGAGGTCCCGCCGCTCCGGGAGCGACCGGGCGACATCGAGCTGATCGGCCGCTACCTGCTCGAGCGCGCCTGCGTGCAGGCACACAAGACCGTCACGCTGAGCGAATCGGCGTGGGCCTACCTCATGTCGTACGCTTGGCCCGGAAACGTCCGGGAGCTTCGAAACGTCATCGACCGGGCCGTGGCCCTCGCCCAGGACGGCGACCGGTGCCGCGCGGAAGCGGTCCAGGTTCAGATCCCGGGACGCAATGGGGCCCGGCACGGGCAGGCCGGTGCGCGCGGCGCTGGCCGCCCCGCTTCCGCCGACGAGCGCGACATGATCCTGAACGCGCTTCGCACGCACGGCGGAAATCAGTCGGAGGCCGCCCGCAGCCTGGGCGGAATGAAGCGCACGACCCTCCTCTACAAGATCAAGAAGCTCGACATCCGCCCCGAGGAGTACGGACACTCCACCGGCGCCTGATCCGCTCCGACGCGCCCCCCGCGCTTGACGGCCCCGTCGGCGCCCCCTACACTTCGAGGCTCATCTTTAGCTCCGTAAACCCGACGAGGTGCGCCGCATGGTCGCCGAGCTGATGAAGGGCCTTTCGATCACCCTGTCGCACTTCTTCAAGAAGCCGGTCACGTTGAAGTACCCGGACGTGAAGATGAAGATGTATCCGCGCTTCCGCGGGCTCCACGAGCTCCACCGCTACGAGAACGGCCTGGAGCGCTGCGTCTGTTGCGGCCTCTGCGCCGCGGTGTGCCCGGCCGACGCGATCTACATGGAAGCCGCCGAGAATACCCCGACCCTCCGCTTCTCGGCCGGGGAGCGGTACGCCAAGCGCTACGAAATCGACATGCTCCGCTGCATTTTCTGCGGCTACTGTGAGGAAGCCTGCCCCGAGGACGCCATCTTCCTGGGGCACAACTTCGAGCTCTCCGACTACTCGCGCGACGCCTTCATCTACTCGAAGGAACAGCTTCTGGTGCCCCTGGGCACCACGAACACGCCCGGCATCGTCCGCGGCAGATAGCGAGGCCAAGGCGGTGAGTGACCCGATTGTCTGACGGGTGGATGCTGGCCGCCGCCTTCGGGGTGGTCGCCGGGCTCGCCAATGTCGTCGGGGGATGGCTCGCGGTCGGGCGCCAGGGATGGGACCGCGTCCGCCAGAGCTACTTCGTCGCCGCGGGCGCGGGCTTCATGCTCGCCGCCGTATTTCTCCGCATGGTGCCCGAGAGCTACCGGCTGATCGCCGCGCGCGGCGGGGCGCCGCTCGGCGTGGGTACGCTCATCCTCGTCGGCTACCTGATCGTCCACGCTGCGGAGCACGTCCTCGTCGGGCACTTCCATTTCGGCGAGGAGACGCACCGCGAGCACTGGGTGGAGCCGGTCGTGGGCACGACCGCCCTGATCGGCCTGCTCCTCCACACGCTGCTCGACGGCGTCTCCATCGGCTCCGGGTTTCTCATCCGGCCCTCTCTGGGGATCCTCATCGCCATCGCGATCATCCTGCACAAGGTCCCCGAGGGGTTCACGGTCGGGTCGATCATGGTGGCTGCGGGCCGGTCGCGCCGGGAGGCCGTCATGAGCGCCGCGTGGCTGGGAATCGCCACGGTCGTAGGCGTGGTCACGATCTCCTTCTGGTCGGGGCTCGTCGTCTACGCGCTCCCGCTCTCGGCCGGAGCGGCGCTTTACGTCGCGGCTTCCGACCTGATCCCAGCCGTGAACGAGGCGAAGGGGATCGGGATGGCCCTCGGCGTCTTTGGCGGAGTGCTTTTGTTCTATATCTCGGAGTCGATTCTCGGGAGCCTGGGGTTGTGATTGATTTCACAGGCTCCGATTGATACGCTCGGGGGTGCGGTTCAGTTTCTGGCGCCGGGGCCGCGGTTTTCCGGCGCCCGTTTCAACCGAGGCAGGTGATCCCACATGGGTTTAGAAGAGCTCGTACCGGACGGTATTCTCACCACGACCGTCGACAAGATGGTCAACTGGGCACGCCGCTCCTCGCTCTGGCCGGCCACGTTCGGGCTGGCCTGCTGCGCCATTGAGATGATGGCGACCAGCGCTTCACGCTACGACCTCGCGCGGTTCGGCGCGGAGGTGTTTCGCGCCTCCCCGCGCCAGGCGGATCTCATGATCGTCGCGGGACGCGTGAGCAAGAAGATGGCGCCGGTGCTGAAGCGCATCTACGATCAGATGCCGGAGCCCAAGTGGGTGATCTCGATGGGCGCGTGCGCTTCGTGCGGCGGCGTCTTCAACGACTACGCCATCGTGCAGGGCGTCGACACGGTGGTCCCGGTGGATGTCTACGTCCCCGGATGCCCGCCGCGCCCCGAGGCCCTGATCTACGGCATCATGAAGCTTCAGGAGAAGATCGACAAAGATCACGTCCGGCCCGTTTCCGCTCCTCCCGCACCCTCCGCCGGCGCCTAGAGCGTTTCACCGGGATGTCCACCGCGCTCGCCTCCCCGGAGTTCAAGACCCTCACCATCAACATGGGGCCGCAGCACCCGTCGACCCACGGGGTGCTCCGCCTGGTCATCGAGCTGGACGGCGAAACCGTTGTCTCGCTCAAGCCCGTGATGGGATACCTCCACACCGGCATGGAAAAGATCATGGAGTCGAAGACCTATACCAAGTCGATCACGGTCACCGACCGGATGGACTACCTCTCACCGCTCGGGAACAACATGGCCTACGTGGGCGCGGTGGAGCGGATCATGGGTCTCGAGATCCCCGAGCGCGCGCAGGTTCTGCGCGTGATCCTGCTGGAGCTCACCCGGATCTCCTCGCATCTCGTCTGGCTCGGGACGCATGCGATCGATCTCGGCGCCATGAGCGTGTTCCTCTATTGCTTCCGGGAGCGCGAGAAGCTCCTGGACGTGAACGACATGGTGGCGGGCTCCCGCCTGACGCCGAGTTACTTCCGCGTGGGCGGCTTCTATCAGGACGTCCCCGACGCGTTCGTTCCGTTCGTGAAGAAATTCTGCGACGAGTTCCCGGTCGCTCTCGGGGAGTACCAGAACCTCCTCAGCAAGAACCGGATCTGGATGAATCGAACGATCGGCGTCGGCACGATCAGCCCGGAGCAGGCGCTCCAGCTGAGCGTGACCGGTCCCACGCTGCGAGGCAGCGGCATCGCCTACGACGTGCGAAAGACCCAGCCCTACTGCGGCTACGAGACCTACGAATTCGAGACGCCGCTCGGGCGAAACGGCGACGTCTACGACCGCTACCTCTGCCGCATCGAGGAGATGAAGCAATCGCTCAAGCTCGTCCGTCAGGGACTCGACCGGCTTCGCCCCGGGACCGTTCGAGCGGACAACCCGTATCTCTTCCCGGCGAACCGCGAGGACGTGAAGAAGGGGATGGAAGAGCTGATCTTCCACTTCAAGATCATGTCCGAGGGATTCCGCGCCCCGACCGGGGACGCCTACTTCGCGATCGAGTCGCCCAAGGGAGAGCTGGGATTCTACGTCGCGAGCGACGGGGGTCCTCTCCCGTATCGCGTGCGGGTGCGCCCTCCCTCGTTCATTAATCTTCAAGCCCTCGAGGGCATGAGCATCGGACGCATGGTCTCCGACGTCGTCGCGTGCATCGGGAGCATCGACATTGTGCTGGGGGAGGTGGATCGCTAGATGAGCGCGAACGGACGCGTGCTGATGGCGACGGTCGACCTCCCGGGTTCCCACACCCTCGAGGTCTACAGGAAGCACGGGGGCTACGAGGCCCTCGCGGCGGCGCTCACGAAGCAGCCCGAGGAGATCATCGACGTCGTGAAACGCTCCGGACTGCGCGGCCGCGGCGGCGCGGGGTTCCCGACCGGCACCAAATGGGGGTTCGTCCCCAAGTCGACCGACAAGCCGAAGTATCTCTGCGTGAACGCCGACGAGAGCGAGCCGGGGGCGTTCAAAGACCGCCTCCTCTGCGCGAAGGATCCGCATCAGGTCCTCGAGGGGACCGTGATCGGGGCCTACGCGATCGGAGCGCGCCGGGCCTACATCTACATCCGCGGGGAGTTCGCCGAGGAAGCGCGGATTCTCCAGTCGGCGATCGACGAAGCGCGGGCGGCCGGCCTGGTCGGGAAGAACATCCTGAACTCGGGCTTCGACTGCGACGTGGTGATGTACTTGGGCGCGGGCGCCTACATCTGCGGCGAGGAAACCGGCCTGATCGAATCGATCGAGGGGAAGCGCGGCGAGCCTCGGCTCAAGCCTCCGTTCCCCGCGGTCGTCGGCCTCTTCGGCTGTCCCACGGTGGTGAACAACGTGGAGACGCTGGCCTGCGTGCCGCACATCGTGAAGCGCGGCTGGGAGTGGTTCGCCTCGATCGGCCCCGAGCGGAACTCCGGCCCCAAGCTATATGGGTTGAGCGGGCACGTGAATCGTCCCGGCGTCTACGAAGCGCCCATGGGCATTCCGCTGCGCGCGCTGATCGAGGAATACGGCGGCGGGGTGCCCGGCGGACGGCCGGTGAAGGGGGTCATCCCCGGAGGGGCCTCGTGCCCGGTCCTGACCGGCGACGAGATCGACATCCCGATGGACTTCGACTCGCTCACCCGCGCCGGATCGCTCTTCGGCACAGGGACGCCGATCGTCATGGACGATACGACGTGCATGGTGCGCGCGGCGTGGATCACGGCGCGCTTCTTCGCCCACGAGTCGTGCGGGCAGTGCACGCCCTGCCGCGAGGGATGCGGCTGGCTCCAGCGCCTCCTCTGGAAGATCGAGACCGGAAACGGCGTCGAGCGCGACCTCGACATCCTTCTCTCGGTCACGGATGAGATCGAAGGAAACACGATCTGCGCGCTGGGCGACGCGGCGGCATGGCCCGCGCGCGGCTTCGCGAAGAAATTCCGGGACGAATTCCTGCAGCATATCCGCGAGAAGCGCTGTCCGATCGGCAGCGGCTCGCTCCACTAGGGGATCGGCATGGCCACGGTGAAGGTCAAGGTCGACGGCCGCGAGGTCGTCGTCGAGAAGGGGACGAACCTGATCGAGGCGGGGAAGAAGGCCGGCGTCCTCGTCCCCAGCTTCTGCTACCACCCCGGCCTGCCGGTCGTCGGCGTCTGCCGCATCTGCCTCTGCGAGGTCGAGGGCCGGCCGAAGCTCGTCGCGGGCTGCGCCACCCCGGTCGAGGAGGGGATGCACGTGATCACCCGGTCGGCCAAGGTGCGCGACGCGCGGCGCGCCGTCATGGAGCTCCTGCTCATCCACCACCCGCTCGATTGCCCGATGTGCGACAAGGGCGGGGAGTGCACGCTGCAGGACTACACGATCATGATGGGCCCGGCCGCCTCCCGCTTCGAGTTCGAGAAGACCACGTGGCCGGAGGAGGACGTCGGCGGGAAGCTCATCCTGAACAAGAACCGCTGCATCCTCTGCCTCCGCTGCGTGAACCTCTGCAGGGAGGTCGCCGGAGAGGACGAGATCGCCGTGCTCGGCCGCGGCGAGGAGACCTACATCGGCACGGTCGCCGGGCGAAAGATCACGAACGAGCTGGCCGGGAACATCGCCGACATCTGTCCGGTCGGCGCGCTCACCAGCACGGACTTCCGCTTTCGCGCGCGCCCCTGGGAGCTCCAGCCCGTGCCGTCGGTCTGCACGCTCTGCTCCAAGGGATGCAACACGAACGTCGGCTATCACCCGCGGCGGAACGAGGTCGTCCGGATCACGGCCCGCGAGAACATGGACGTGAACCAATGGTGGATCTGCGACCGCGGGCGTGGGGGATTCCATCCGGTGCACGATCCCAAGCGGCTCACGGCTCCGGCCGGGCGGAACGGCACCCCGGGTGCGGCCGCGACCACCTGGCAGGACGCGATCACGGCGATCGCCCTCAAGCTTCGCGCCATCCTGGCGCAGCACGGCGAGGGCTCGGTGGGGATCGTCGGATCCGCCGAGCTCACGAACGAGGAGTGCTTCCTCACACGCTCGATTTTCCGGGACTCCCTGGGCATCGCGAATCTCGACTTTCCCGCGCGTCCGCAGCCCCCCGTCGTCTACAAGCAATTCACGATCGAGGGGGACCAGAATCCGAACACGCGGGGTGCCCGTGCGATCGGCATCGCGCCCGGCCCCCAGGGGCTCGGCCTCGCCGACATGATGCGGGCGGCCGCGGAGGGCGGGATCCGCGCGCTCATCTTCCTCCGCGGGGGACCGCTGGAACGCTTCGGCGATCCCACGGTGGTGGCCCGCGCCATCGGCCAGGTGGAGCTCCTGGTGGTGGTCGATTCCCACCCGTCGCCGGTCTCGGAGCGGGCCCACTGGGTCCTTCCGGGTGTGAGCTTCGCGGAGCGGGAAGGGACCTATACCAACTCGAAGGGACGCGTCCAGCGCGCCCCGAAGGTCTTCACCCTCCGGGGAGACACGCGCGAGGACTGGCGAATCCTGCAAGACCTCGGCCGCGCGCTCGGCGTGTGGACGATGGAGAGCCTCGGCCCCGACCAGATCTTCCAGCGCTTGGCGCTCGCCCACCCCGCCTTCGGCGGCCTCGACTACACGGTCCTGGGAGAGCTGGGTGCACCGCTCGCCGCCGCGACGGCGGACGTCGCCGTGGGGTGACCCCCGGCGCCGCCGACTTCTCCTCCACGCACTCCCGAAAACCGATCTTCACGTTCACTTGGACGGGTCGATTCGCCCGGCCACGCTGCTCGCGCTGGGAAAAGAGCAGGGAATCCGCCTTCCGGTCCGATCGAACCAGGAGCTCCGCCGCTTTCTTTCCAGCCTGACCTCGGGCGTCAGCCTCCCGCGCTATCTCAAGGCCTTCGATCTCACGCTCAAGGTGCTCCAGGAGCGCGACGCGCTCGAGCGCGCCGCGTTCGAGCTGGCCGAGGACGCGCACAAGGAGCAGGTCCGGTATATGGAGGTCCGCTACTGCCCCGCGCTCCATACGCGGCAGGGACTCTCGATGGAAGGATCAGTCGAGGCGGTGACGGCCGGCCTCGAGCGGGCGCGGCGCCGGTACGGGATCCAGACCGGCACGATCGTCTGCGGCATCCGGCACCTGAGCCCGCGCCTCTCCCTCAAGCTCGCGGAGCTCGCCGTCGCCTACTACGGCCGCGGGGTGGTCGGCTTCGACCTCGCGGGCGCGGAGAAGGACTACCCGGCGAAGGCGCACCGCAAGGCGTTCGATCACGTGGTGCGGAGCAACGTGAATGTGACCGTGCACGCGGGCGAGGCGTTCGGCGCGGAGAGCATCGCGCAGGCGCTCCACTACTGCGGCGCGCACCGCATCGGACACGGGACGCGGCTGCGCGAGGATCCGGACATTCTCCGCTACGTGAACGACCACCGGATCCCGCTCGAGATGTGCCTCACGTCGAACGTCCAGACCGGGGCGGTGTCGTCACTGCGGGCGCACCCGTTCCACGAGTACCTGACCCAGGGGCTTCGGGTCACGCTCAACACCGACAACCGCCTCGTCTCCTCGACGACCATGACGCGCGAGCTCGACCGGGCGGTGACCGCGCTGCGACTCCGCCCGGCGGATGTCCGGCACGTCCTCTTGAACGGGTTCAAGTCGGCCTTCCTGCCGCTCCGCGAGCGGGGAGACATCGTTCTTCGGGCGGTCGCGGAGATGGACGCCGTGTTCGAGGCGGCTCGGGCCCACGATAAGGAGACCGAGCCGGACCTGCTTTGAACCCCGCCGGAATCGCCGCATCCAAAGTGTCGGGTCCCTTGAAGGTTGGGCCCGAGTGGAATAGACTGGTGTCGTGGTGAGGAGACAGCGATGAACCAAATGGGCCGTGCGGCGGGGCCGCTCTCAGCATCCGGGCGTCTGAGCCCCGTCCCAATCTTGCAGACAGTCACCGGCTTCTGGGCGAGTCAGGCCCTCATGGCGGCGGTTGAGCTGCGTCTCTTCACGATCCTCTTCGGTGGGCCAAAGTCAGCCGCCGAGGTGGCCGCCGAGGTGGGCACCGACCCCGCCGCGCTCGAGGCCCTGATGGACGCCAACTGCGCCCTGGGCTTCCTCCACCGGACGGGCGATCGATACCGGAACGACGAGGTCTCAAACGCCTACCTGGTCGAGGGGTCACCCGGATCGTACGTGGAGCTGGTCCACTTCATGCGTGACCCGCTCTTCGGCATCTGGCAGTCGCTTCGAGATACGGTGCAGACCGGGAAATCGCCGAACGCGCCGAACGCGATGGGCGAGATCGAAGTGTCGCTCGCGCGGGCGTTCCACAACGGCGTCTACGCGACGATGATGAGGGTCGCCGAGATCCTCGACATCGAATTCAGCGCGTATACGAAAATCCTCGATCTGGGCAGCCATACCGGGGCCGGGGCGCTCTGCCTCGCCCGGCGCTATCCGCAGTTTCAGGCCACGATCCTCGACCGCGCCGCGTTTCAGCCGGTGGCCGAAGAGTACATCCGCGGCATGAAGCTGGAGGAGCGCGTCCGGTTCCTTCCGGGAAATCCCGAGGACGGACAGCCGGACGGGGACTACGACCTCGTTCTCCTCGCCCATCATCTGTCGCGCCAGAGCCGCGCGTCGATCCCGGGCTTCCTCCAGAGCGTGAAGCAGTCGCTCCGCTCGGGAGGCACCCTCCTGGTTACGGAATTCCTGCTCGAAGACTCCAAGGCGGAGCCGCGGGAGGCGGCCCTCTATCGCCTCAACGTCCTGGCCACCTACGGCGCGGGCTACGCGGGCGCCCTGACGCGGACCGAGCTCTACCGGCTGCTTCAGGAGGCGGGCTTCGCGAACGTCGACATGGTCGGGCTCCCGATGTTCGGCATCACGGCAATCACCGCTACCAAGAGCTGAGCCGTGCGCGTCGAGCGCTTCCAGGTCGGACCTCTCGACAACAACCTCTACTTGCTCACGACGGCCGGATCGCGCGACGCGGTCGTCGTCGATCCCTCGATCGAGAGTGAGACCGTGCTCGACACGATCCGCTCCCGCGGCCTCGTCGTGAAGCGGATCCTCCTCACGCACGCGCACATCGATCACATCCTCATGGTCAAGCCGTTTAGCGCCGCGACGGGCGCGCCGGTCTGGCTCCACGCGGACGACCGCGCCTATTACGAGCGCGGCAAGGAGCAGGCCGCTTCGATGGGGCTCGCGTGGCCGGGAAGCGCTCCGATCGCCCACTGGATCACCGATGGGGAAGACGTCGGCATTCCCGGTATCGAAATCCGCGCCATGCACACGCCCGGGCATTCGAAGGGCAGCGTCACCTTCGCGACGCCGGAGGGCCTGATCTCCGGCGATGTCCTTTTTCGCGATTCGATCGGCAGGACGGATCTCCCCGGGGGCGACTTCGACACGCTGGTTCGGACCATCCGCGAGAAGCTCTTCGTCCATCCCGCCGACACCACGGTCTACCCGGGCCACGGACCGGTGACCACGATCGGACACGAGATGGAATCGAATCCCTTCGTGGGCGCGCGCGCCCTCAAGCAGGCCTAAGCCCACGCCCTCGGACTTCGAGCACCTTCTCCATCCCACCGCGCTCTACCGGGATTTCCTTACCTCGCCCGGGCGGGTCCGCGACTTCTATCCGGTCGACTTCCGGGACCCGGAGGCAGTCAGCGTGTCCGCGGCCGGCCGCGACTATCCCGCCGACCGTCGCGCCCGGGTGGCGGCGATCCTACGCCGCCAGGCGGAAGCCCTGGGAGTCCAAGACCTTTCCCTCGAACCTCTGAAGCGATTCGAGCGTCCCAATTGTTTAGCGGTGGTGGCGGGCCAGCAGCCGGGGCTCTTCGGGGGCCCTCTCTACACGCTCTACAAGGCGCTCACCGCGATCTCCCTGGCCCGGAATCTCGAGGCGGCCTCGGGCCGCCCGGTCGTTCCGATCTTTTGGGTCGCCTCCGACGACCACGATTTCGAGGAGGTCCGACGCGCGTGGCTGATCGACGGTGGATCGGAGCCGAGCGTGCTCGAGTATCCGGCCGAAGCGGCTCCGCCAGGCGTCTCGCTCTCGCGGGTTCGCCTGGGTCCGGAGATCGCGTTGCTTACGGATCGCGTCGAGTCGCTCCTTCCGGCGTCAGAGTTTCGCGACCGGGTGATGGGGCCGCTCCGCGCGGCGTACGCTCCGGGCCGATCGTGGACCGAGGCGTTCGCGCGCTTCATGGCCGGCTTGGTGACGCCGCTCGGCGCGTTGGTGTTCGATCCGTCCGATTCCGAGGCCAGGGCGCTCTCGCTCCCGGTGTTCGAGCGCGAGGTGGCCCTGATGGGGAACTCATCCAAGGCGGCGCGCGAGCGAGGCGAGGAGCTGACGCGACGCGGCTACCATGCCCAGATCGCGCGCGCGGGGAACGAGCTCAATCTCTTCTGGCACCAGGAAACGCGCGACGCCGTTCGGGTCGAGGGGGGCGGCACCCTGCGCGTCGGGGCGAAGGGCCGCAGCATGAAGCCCGAGGCCCTGATCGCGGCGATCCGGGCGAGGCCCGAGGACGCGAGTCCCGGCGTGCTCCTGCGTCCGATGGTGCAGGACTACCTCCTCCCGACCGCGGTCTACGTGGGCGGTCCGTCGGAGGTGGCGTACTGGGCCCAGGTCAACGCGCTCTACCCGCTCTTCGAGATGCCGGCGCCGGCGGTCGCCCCGAGAGCGGGCGCCACGCTCCTCGAGCCGAAGGTCGCGAAAACCCTGGGGCGGTTCGGCATCGAGTGGACGGCGCTCGCGGGGGACGTCGAGGGGGTCGTGAGCAGCTCGATCGGCTCGCTTCTGCCGCCCGATTTTCCCGAGACGTTCGAGCGGGAGCGGGAGACCTGGCTGCAGAGCTTTGAGCGGCTCAAAGCCAAGGTCGTGGAGTTCGATCCGTCGCTCCAGGCGGCGGTCGCGACCGCCGCACGCAAGGTGGAGCACGAGGGCTTGGGGCTGGAGCGGAAGCTGATGCAGGTCTGGAAACGGCGTCAGGAGGAATCGGTGCAGCAGATCCGCCGCGCGCGCGCACACCTCTTCCCGGAGGGGAGGCTCCAAGAGCGCGTCTATTCGCCCGTCGGCTACGCGGCGCGCTACGGACCCGAGCTGGCCGCGCAGCTGGCCGCGGCGCTCGGCGCGCCCGGATCCCACGTTCTCATTTCGCTCGGAGGCTCGGACCAGTGAAGATCGGCATCTCCTGCTATCCCACCCACGGTGGCTCCGGCGTCGTCGCGACGGAGCTGGGGATCGAGCTTGCCCGGCGCGGGCACGAGATCCACTTCATCTCATATTCGATCCCGTTCCGCCTCAAGTCCTACCAGGAAGACGTCTATTTTCACGAGGTGCAGGTCACCTCGTATCCGCTCTTCCAGTATCCGCCCTACACCCTGGCGCTCGCCGCCAAGATGGCCGAGGTGGCGGACGAGGTGGGGCTCGACGTCGTCCACGCGCACTACGCGATCCCGCATGCCATCTGCGCCTATCTCGCGCGCCAGGTCGCGGCGTCTACCAAGCTCCGCATCGTGACCACACTCCACGGGACGGACATCACCCTCGTCGGATCGGATCAGTCGTTCCGCACCCTCACCCGATTCGGAATCGATCAGAGCGACGGCGTCACCGCGGTCTCGGAGTTCCTCCGCCGGAAGACGGTCGAGGTGTTCCGGCCCCAGCGCGCGATCCAGGTGATCCCGAACTTCGTCGACACGTCCCGATACGCTCCGCGCGATCCGGGGAAATCCAGGCGGGAGCGGTTCGCGAAGAAGGGGGAGAAGATCCTTGTCCACATCTCCAACTTCCGGCCGAGCAAGCGGGTCGAGGACGTGGTTCGCGTCTTCGCTGCCGTCCGTCGCGAGGTGCCCAGCGTCCTCCTGATGGTCGGCGACGGCGCGGATCGCACGCGGAGCCGCGAGATCGCGGTCTCGCTCGGGGTGGAGCGCTACATTCGCTATCTGGGCCAGCTCGACGCGGTGGAGGACGTGCTCTCGGCGGGCGATCTGTTCCTGCTCACCAGCTCGAACGAGAGCTTCGGCCTTGCCGCGCTCGAGGCGATGTCGTCGGGTGTCCCCGTGATCGGGACGACCGCGGAAGGGCTCCCCGAGCTGATCGAGTCGGGGAAGAGCGGATACCTGCTCCCGGTCGGCGACGTCGAAGGCATGTCCCGCCGGGCGACCGAGATCTTGACCGATGAGAAGCTCCACGCCGCGATGGCGCGCGAAGCCCGCCGCGTCTCGATCGAGCGCTACGAGGCGAGCAAGGTAGTCCCGATGTACGAGGAGTTCTACGCCCGCGTCACCGGACAGCCGGTGGGCGCCACCGGATACCTCGCGCCGCCCGAAGGGCTGGCTTAGGGGCAGGGGCCTGGTTGACAGGGAGGTCGACGTAGAGGTCGAACGTCGAGTCGGCGGTGGAGGAAACGTTGGGGATTGTTGCTTCGGGCGAATACACCGATCCGATCCGAAGGTCGTACCCCTCGCTCGGCCGCACGAACAACCGAAACGTGCCGAACAGATCGCTTCTCGTCAAGGCGGATCGATTCGATCCGATTTCCAACGCGTTAATGTAGGTAAACGGAATGGGGCTGCTGTCCGAGGCGCGGCGTAGCGTCACGTCCCATCGGGTGGCTGGGAAGACGATCGCGATCGAGGCGTCCCCTGAAATCGACCAATAGCCGGTCTCAGGGCCGACAATGGAGCCGTCGGATGAGTATGCGACGAAGGAGTAGCCGCCACCGGGCAGGTAAAGCACGGCAGAGCCGTCGAGGCGGGTAGTCGCCGTGGCGCGGACCCCGATCGCACCGGACTCCGCTTGGAGCTGGACATTGGGGATCGGTGTGCTCCCGCCGAGGGTGGTCGTGACGGTTACCGCGTGACCGGTCAAAGCGAAGTTCACCACCGTATCCGAGGTCGAGATATTTGCGGCGACCTCAATGTTCGGAATTCCTGTGCTGTAACTTCCAGGGTCGCCGTAAAACTCGTACGCTCCCTGCGGAAGCAACATGGAGTAGTGCCCGCGGACCGCTCTCGTACTCACGTAGATCTGGTTCGCGTCGGAGGTCGCCGAGACGTAGGAGTCGTCAAGCAACGCTCCCCCAGGGCCAGTGACATCTCCGATGACCCGCGTGCCCGAGTATCGGTAATCGAGTCGGGTTCCCGCCGCGCGCACATCGAACTTCGGGATCGTTACGGACGGCAACCCGCTTTCATAGGGGGGGCCGATTCGAACCTCGTAGGTTCCTTGGACCAATGTGATGCGAAACGCCCCGGTCGCGTCCGTGTTCGTATAGAAGGACTGGCTCGACGAAATCGGAGTTGATCGAAACGCGACGAAGGCATTGGCCAACGCGGGCCCATCGCGATCCCTGAGCGTGCCCTCGACGACGATGCTCCCCGCCGGAGCCGACACGATCGGCGCCGTCGGCATGTCGGAACAAGAGATGATGCCCAAGAGGAGAAGGGCGACCAGAAGCAGAGCGACGCGGGACATCAGAACCCCACGCTGATGCCGGCGGCAACCGACTGGAGGGCGTCGGTCGTTCGCTCGCCGGTGGAGAGCACGCTCCCGGTTGAGGAGTAGGTGACACTCCGCATCCGGTAGAACGCCGCGGAATATTCGGCGAATATCTTCGTCCGCTTCCACGCGGCGTATTCCACGCCGGCGCCGGCACTCGCCGAACCGCCGGCCGCATCGTTCGCGTCGTCGAAATTGAAGAGCACTCCTCCGAATCCACCCATGAGGTACGGCCGGAAACTGCCCGTCAGGAGTCTGCATTGGCCAAGGGCGCGAAGGCTCGAGACGCGGGCGGATTTTCCCGTCGTCTTCCTCGCGGGGTCCACCTGCGTGTAATCCATCAGAACGGAAAATCTCCGATCGGCCTCCATCCCGAAGCGGAAACCAAACGACGCCTCACCGTTGAAATCGAGCTTCTTGTCGAACCAGGACGCCCCGGCCATCGGGGCGACCGTGAATTCACGGTCGGATAGGGCGAACACGGCGCACGGCGCCAACAGCCACAGGCCGGCGGCGATTAGCGCGCAGGCGAGGCGGATGTGGCCTTGTGGACGGGCCGGAAACCCGCCCGGACGCAGCCGGAGACTCGGGGGAACTGCTTTCACCGTACCTCCTTACAGCGCGCCGGGGGAGTGCGCGGGGCTTGTGATGCGGGCACGTTCCGTGTACCATCGCAGATTCTACTCTAGGTGCCGTCGCACCCGCAATGCGCCTCATTTGAAATGACTTCCGGGGACCGATGACCCGACGCGAGCGAATTCGAAAGACCCTGCTGGGCGAGGCGACCGATCGGCCGCCGGTCTCCTTCTGGAGGCACTTCTATCACCGGGAGAGCTCGGCGCAGGATCTCGCCGAGTCGATGCTGGAGTTCCAGCGGATCTACGACTGGGACCTGATGAAGGTGAACCCGCGTGCGTCTTATCACGTCGAAGACTGGGGAGTGCGGACGAAGCGGGACGGCAGCGGCCCGCTCGACAAACCGAAGGTCGTCGAGACGCCGATCCGCCGGCCCGAGGATTGGGACCGGATCCGTCCGCTCGATCCGACGAAAGGGGTTCTGGGTGAGATGCTCGACGCCGAGGAGCGAATCGCGGCGTCGATCCAAGGGGATACCGACTGGATCATGACGGTTTTCAATCCGATTTCCATCGCGGCCGACCTCGTGCATGAGGACGCCGTGTTCGTGGATCACCTCCGCAACCACGGCGATCGAGTGCACGGCGCGCTCCGCGCGATCACGGACACGTTCTCGGGATTCGTTCGCGAGACGATCCGCCGCGGCGCCTCGGGCATTTTCTTCGCCACGACCGACTGGGCGAACGACACGCGGATCGGTGCTGAGATCACGAGAGAGTTCGGCCGTCCGTACGATCTCAAAGTATTGGCCGAGGCCGATGGCGCGCTCCTGAACACGCTTCACGTCTGCGGCCCGGGGGCCTACCTGAACGATCACCTCGACTACCCGGTGTCGGTCCTATCCTGGGACGCGCGGGCGCTGCGGAATCCCTCGATCCGCGAGGTCCATCTCCTCACGGCGAAGACGCTCCTTACCGGGATCGATCACGAAGGTACCTTCGTCCGGGGACCGATCGAGGCGATTCAGGAAGAGGCTCGCTCCGCGATCCAGGAATCAGGCGGAACGCGCTTCATCCTCGGGCCCGGGTGCGCCGTGCCCGCGGCGGCGCCGCTGGAGCATTTCCGGGCCGCCCGGGACATGGCGGTCGCATGCGCCTGACAGCCTTCAAATCCAAGATCCATCGGGCCCGTGTCACCGAGGCCGATCTCAATTACGAAGGATCGGTCACGGTCGACGCCGATCTCTTGGACGCGGCCGACATTCTGGTCCACGAGCAGGTGCAGGTCCTCAACGTGATGAACGGGGAGCGATTCGACACCTACGCGATCCGCGGCCCCCGCGGGAGCGGCATGGTTCGCCTGAACGGTCCGGCGGCGCGCCTCGCCCACGTCGGCGATCTCGTCATCATCCTGAGCTACGCCGGGATGGAGCGCGAAGAGCTGCTCCGCCACACGCCGAAGGTCGTCCTGGTCGACGAGCGGAACCGGATCGTGACGCCGAGCGGCGCCGGGCACTCGGGAGGCTCCCGATGAAGCGGCTCGCGGCG
The DNA here is from genome assembly GCA_005893305.1 of Candidatus Eisenbacteria bacterium. NCBI lineage: Bacteria > Candidatus Eiseniibacteriota > Candidatus Eiseniibacteriota bacterium. The sequence continues at coordinate 72,531 of VBOZ01000017.1, forward strand.
ATCGCGCTGGCCGCGATCGCGACCGCGCTGGCCTTCGCCGCCCTTGGCGCCTCGCCGCCGGCCGGATCGGGCAAGCCTCAGGTCGACGTCCTGACGTTGGAAGGCGCGATCCAGCCCATCAGCGCGGAGGTCTTCCTGCAGGCAATCGACCGGGCCGAGAAGGAGAAGCGCGAAGCCCTGATCGTCCGGCTCGACACGCCGGGCGGGCTCGACACCTCGATGCGCGACATTATCAAGCGGATCCTCATCTCCGAGGTGCCGGTCGTGATCTACGTCTCGCCCTCGGGCGGCCGGGCCGCGAGCGCGGGGACGTTCATCGCCATGGCCGCGCACGTGGCGGCCATGGCAGGTGGGCGGAGGCGACGTGGGGTCCAAGGACCTCGCGCGCAAGGTGAAGAACGACGCCGTGAGCTACATCCGGTCCCTCGCCGCGCAGCACGGTCGGAACGCCGACTGGGCGGAGAAGGCGGTGCGCGAGGGAGGCTCGCTGGGGGAGACGGACGCGCTACGGATGAAGGTCGTCGACCTGGTCGCGCGCGACGTCGACGAGCTCCTCGTCGCGATCGACGGGCGGACCGTCACGGTCGCGGGCCGCGCGCGAACGCTCCACACGAAGGGCGCGGAGCGCCACGAGGTGAGCGCGACCTGGCGGCAGAAGCTCCTGAGCCGCATCATCGACCCGAACGTCGCCTACATCCTGTTCATCCTCGGCTTCTACGGGATCCTTTTCGAGCTGTCGAACCCGGGGGCGATCCTTCCCGGCGTCGTGGGCGGGATCTGTCTCCTTCTGGCTTTCCTCGCGTTCCAGGCGCTGCCGGTCAACTTGACCGGGGTGTTCCTCATCGTGTTCGCGATGGTCCTCTTTGCGGTCGACGTGAAGGTGCAGAGCCACGGCATTCTTACGCTCGGGGGGGTGGTGTCTTTGCTGCTCGGGTCGTTGATCCTGCTCGGCGGCGAGCCTGGCGTCGCGCGGGTCTCGCTCTCGGTGATCGCGACCGTGGTCGGGGTCACCGTCGCCTTCTTCGTGTTCGTTCTCGGCGCGGCGTACCGCGCTCAGCGGCGAAAGCCGGTCACTGGAATTCAGGGGCTCATCGGGGAACGCGGGACGGCGCTGACCGACCTCGCCCCGTCGGGACAGGTGTTTCTCCACGGCGAGTACTGGACCGCTCAGGCGGACGCTCCGATCTCCAAGGGCTCCGCCGTCGTCGTGGATCGTGTCGACGGGCTCTCGCTCAAGGTCAAGAAGGCCTAAAGGGGGTCGCGAATGGTCTCGTATTCGTTTTTGACGGTCCTGTTCATCGGGATCCTTCTCCTCACCAGCTCCATCAAGGTGCTCCGGGAATACGAGCGCGGGGTGATCTTCCGACTCGGGCGCTCGATCGGAACGAAGGGCCCGGGGCTCATCTTCCTCATCCCGATCGTGGACAAGATGGTCAAGATCCCGCTCCGGACGGTGGCCATGGACGTGCCGCCCCAGGACGTGATCACGCGCGACAACGTTTCGGTGAAGGTGAACGCGGTGATCTATTTCCGCGTCCTCGACGCGACCCGGGCGGTGCTGGAGGTCGAGAATTACCTTTACGCCACCTCCCAGATCGCGCAGACGACCCTTCGGAGTACGCTCGGCCAGGCGGAGCTGGACGAGCTCCTCGCGAACCGGGACAAGATCAACAAGGAGCTCCAGCTGGTGATCGACGGCCACACCGAGCCGTGGGGGATCAAGGTCAGCACCGTCGAGGTGAAGAACGTCGACCTGCCCCAGGAGATGCAGCGGGCGATCGCGCGCCAGGCCGAGGCGGAGCGCGAGCGGCGCGCCAAGGTCATCAACGCGGAAGGGGAGCTCCAGGCGAGTCAGAAGCTCTCCGAGGCGGCCAAGGTTCTCGCGACCCAGCCGCTCGCGATGCAGCTCCGGTATCTGCAGACGCTCGCCGAGATCGCGACCGAAAACAACTCGACCACCATCTTCCCGGTGCCCATCGATCTGTTCGAACCGCTGATTCGCGCCCGGGTGCTGGCGGAAAAGTCATCGTAGTCTCCAGGGATTGTTCCAAGGAGGAATTCCCGTGAAACAGGATTCGACGACGTTCCGTCCCGCGGATCTCGCCACCGCCCCCGCGGGCCCCGCTCCGACCGAGCCGCAGCGGCTCCTTCCGGCCCGGGTGGCGGAACGGGTGCGGCGGGGCGATCCGCTTCGCGACGTGCTCGAGTTCATGGTGGCGGAGCTCAAGTGGCACTTCCCGGCGTACGCCTGGGCCGGCGTCTACCTGACGCAGGGGGAAGTTCTGGAATTGGGCCCGTTCCGCGGCCCGGAGTCGCCGCACCACCGCATCCGGATCGGAGTCGAGGGCATCTGCGGCTGGGTGGCGCAGCACGCCGTCCCGCAAGTGATTCCCGACGTGAACGCCGACCCGAGGTATCTGAGCTGCAGCGCCTCGATCCGTTCCGAGATCGTGGTCCCGATCGTGCACGAAGGCCGCGTGTGGGGTGTGATCGACATCGACTCGGAGACGCCCGCCGCCTTCACGCAGCGGGACCTCGACGTGCTGGTGGAGCTGGCGCGCGTCGTCGCACCCTCCTTTGCCCCGGCTTCCGCGGACGCGGCGGGGCGCGCGTGAGCGCGGACCGTTACGACATCGCGGTCCTGGGCGGGGGCCCCGGAGGGTACGTGGCCGCGATCCGCGCCGGCCAGCTCGGTCTGAAGACGGTCCTGATCGAGAAGGAGAAGGTCGGGGGGACGTGCCTTCACGTGGGCTGCATCCCCACGAAGGCGCTCCTGGAGGCCGCGGAGGTGCTCACGCTCTGTCGCAAGGCCGGCGAATTCGGAGTGCGCGTCGCGGAGGCGACGCTCGATCTGAAGGCGGCGATGGAGCGGAAAGACCGGGTGGTGAAGAAGAACTTCATGGGAACCGAATCGCTCCTCCGGAAGAACAAGGTGACGACGGTGAAGGGGTTCGGATCGTTCGTGGCCCCGGGCCGGATCGAGGTAAAGGACGCCGCCGGCGCCAAGTCGACGGTCGAGGCGAAGGCGGCCATTGTCGCCACCGGATCGCGCGTGGGATCGCTGCCGATGGCGCCGGTGGACGGCCGCATCGTGCTCTCGAGCGACGAGATCTTGAGCCTCGACCGCGTGCCGGAAACGCTCCTCGTGATCGGCGCGGGCGCCGTCGGAGTCGAGTTCGCGTCGATCTACCACTCGTTCGGCTCGAAGGTGACCCTGATCGAGCGCCTTCCCCGGATCGTTCCGGTCGAGGACGAGGAGGTCTCCGAGGCGCTCCTGCGCTCCTTCTCGCGGCAGGGGATGGAGGTGCACGTCGGCGCGAACCTAAAGAGCGTGCGCGTCGACGGCGACGGCGCCTGGAGCGAGCTCGAGGTGAAGGGGGAGACGAAGCGGATCCGCACGGAGCGCGTGCTGATGGCCGCGGGGCGGAAGCCCGTGACGGACGGTATCGGGCTCGAGACGCTCGGGGTCGCGATGGATCGCGGATATGTCACCGTCAACGAATACATGGAAACGAACGTCCCGGGGCTCTACGCGATCGGGGACGTGACGCCGACGGCGGCCCTCGCCCACGTGGCATCGCACGAGGGGCTCGTCGCGGTCGAGCGTATCGCAGGGAAGAATCCTCACCCGGTGGACTACAATGCGATCCCGAACTGCACCTACTGCCACCCCCAGGTCGCCAGCGTCGGCCTCACCGAGACTCAGGCGCGCGCGGCGGGGCGCTCGGTCCGGACGGGGAAGTTTCCGTTCACGGCCAACTCGAAGGCGTCGATCCTGGGTCAGGGCGAGGGATTCGTGAAGGCGGTGTCGGACGCGGGCACGGGCGAGATCCTCGGCGTCCACATCATCGGCGTGCTCGCGACGGAACAGATCGCCGAGTCGGTCGTCGCCCGCCACTTCGAGGCCACCGCGATCGAGCTGGCGGAGGTGGTTCACGCTCACCCGACGCTGTCCGAAGCCACCATGGAGGCAATGTTTGGAACCGAAGGGCGCTCCATTCACATCTGACCGCCCCGCGCCGGGCGTCCCGATCTCGCTCACGCTTCCCTCCGATCGGAGGAAGGAAGCGGCCGAGAAGCGGAAGCCGCTCCGCCTCTACGAGCGCCTCACCGTCGCCCCCGTCGGGCCGCGCCGACCGGACTGGCTTCGCGCCCGCATTCCGACGGGCGCGGCCTATCACGAGACCAAGGCGATTCTCCGGAGCCTCGATCTCCACACGGTCTGCGAGAGCGCCAATTGCCCGAACATCGGCGACTGCTTCTCCCGGCACACCGCGACCTTTCTCATCCTCGGAAACGTCTGCACGCGCTCCTGCCCGTTCTGCGACATCCGGAGCGGGAAGCCGCTCCCGGTCGATCCCGAGGAGCCGGCGCGCGTGGCCGACGCGGCGAAGCGGTTGGGACTCCACTACGTTGTCGTGACCTCTGTGAATCGCGACGAGCTCCCGGACGGCGGGGCGTCGCACTTCGCGGCGACGATCCGCGCCATCCGCGAGGCGAACGCGTCGACCAAGGTGGACGCGCTCCGGACGGTGCTCGAGGCCCGGCCCGATGTCCTGAATCACAACATGGAGACCGTGCAGCGCCTCTACAAGCGGGTCCGTCCCGCGGGTCGCTACGAGCGCTCGCTCGAGCTTCTCGGAAAGGTGGCCGCGTGGACCCCGGAGATTCCCGCCAAGTCGGGCGCGATGGTGGGAGTGGGAGAAACGAAGGAGGAGATGGAGGAGCTGATGCGCGATCTGAACGCTCGCGGCGTCTCGATGGTCACGATCGGGCAGTACCTGCCGCCGTCAGGCTCCCACCTTCCGCTGGAGCGCTACGTCACGCCCGAGGAGTTCGCCCACTACCGGGAGTTCGGTCGCGCCTTGGGCATCCGGCAGGTCGCCTCGGGACCGTTGGTCCGAAGCTCCTACCACGCCGAGGAGCAGGCGGGCGAGACGGTCTTCATCCCCTAGAGCAGCGTCCCCGAGAGAATCACCTTCGCCGCCGAGAAGTAGATGATCAGGCCGGTCACGTCGACGAGCGTCGCGACGAACGGCGCGGAGGCCGTCGCCGGATCG